>DYZF01000180.1 GCA_020741375.1 Tessaracoccus flavescens | reverse complement strand
GTAGACCTCGACCACGGTCCAGTCCTTGGCCTCGGCCAGCGCCCTGATCCTCCGCAGCTGGGTATCGACCGTCCAGCGGTCGCCCTTGCGGTCCATGGAAGCGCGGACGTAGGCCGCCACCTCGTTCGTCTTCCTCAGTGCTACCAGTTCGACCATGCAACCAGCTTACGTGAACGAGTGTTGCAATCGCGACATGCACTAGCGCATGTCGATGACGCCGGTGCCGATCTCCAAGGTGGAGGTGCGGGCGCCGACGGCGGCGAGCAGCGGGAACGGCGAGCCGAGTTGCTGCGCGAAGTGATGCACACGGAAGTAGGCGCCGTCGATGCCGATCTCCTCGGCGGCAACGGCGAGCTCGATGGATTGAAGGAGCGTGTCGGAGGCCGAGCGCACCTGTGAGTGCGGCGACGGGTTCCAGTGCCCGAAGTTCAGGAATCCAATCTTCTTCACGCCAGTCCAAACTGTTGAATCGTCAACTTTATTCCAGACTATCGGTCTCCGGCCACCAAGTCACCGCCCCGGGTCGAGCCCGTTCGTCCGGGCCTCAGGGCGAATGAGCAATTAGATGGGTTCGTTGTCGCGACACGCCGACGAACACATCGGTTCCAGCGGTTGAGCCCATCTAATTGCTCATTCCCTCAACTGGCCCACAGCGGCTCTGGTAATCACTCGGTGCAGGTGGCACGCTTGCGCGGTGAGCATGCAGCATCCGGCAGACAACCACGACGAGATCCGCGTCCTCGGCGCGCGAGAGAACAACCTCAAAAACGTCTCACTCAACCTCCCCAAGCGACGGTTGACCGTCTTCACCGGCGTCTCCGGCTCGGGCAAGAGCTCGCTGGTGTTCGACACCATCGCCGCTGAATCTCAGCGCATGATCAACGAAACCTACTCGGCCTTCGTGCAGGGCTTCATGCCGACGCTGGCCCGCCCCGAGGTGGACCACCTCGAGGGCCTCACCACCGCGATCATCGTCGACCAGGAGCGGATGGCCGCCAACGTGAGGTCCACCGTCGGCACCGTCACCGACGCCAACGCCCTGCTGCGACTCCTGTTCAGCAAGCTCGCCGAACCCCAAATCGGCTCCCCGCAGGCCTACTCCTTCAACGTCCCCTCCGTCACCGGCTCCGGCATGATCAAGACGGAGAAGGCCGGGCGCGTCCAGAAGGAAGCCAAGACCTACACGCTCGTGGGCGGCATGTGCCCGCGCTGTGAGGGCCGAGGCCGGGTGGAAGACATCGACATCTCCCAGCTCATCGACGAGAACCTCTCCCTCGCCGACGGCGCCATCACCGTCCCCGGCTATGTGCCGGACGGCTGGTACGTCAAGGGGTTCATCGGCAGCGGTTTCTTCGACGGCAACAAGTTGATCAAGGACTACTCCAAGCGCGAGCTCGACGATCTGCTGTGGAAGCAGCCCACCAAGATCAAGGTTGACGGCATCAACGTCACGTATGAGGGCTTGGTGCCGAAGATTCAGAAGTCGATGCTGAGCAAGGATCCCGACGCCGTCCAACCGCACATCCGTGCGTTCATCGAGCGCGCCGTGACCTTCCAGGTGTGCCCCGACTGCGACGGCACCCGGCTCGCCGAGCACGCCCGCACCTCGAAGATCGACGGCGTCAGCATCGCGGATGCCTGCGCAATGCAGATCAGCGACCTCGCCGAGTGGGTGCGGGCGCTGGATGCGCCGTCGGCGGGGCCGCTGGTGGGCACGCTGCAGGCTCTCCTGGATTCGTTCGTGGAGATCGGGCTGGGCTACCTGTCGCTGAGCCGCCCGTCGGGCACGCTCTCGGGCGGTGAGGCCCAGCGCACGAAGATGATCCGCCACCTCGGATCCGCGCTCACCGATGTGACCTACGTCTTCGACGAGCCGTCGATCGGCCTGCACCCGCACGACATCCAGAAGATGAACCAACTCCTCCAGAGCCTCCGCGACAAGGGCAACACCGTGCTCGTGGTGGAGCACAAGCCGGAGACGATCGCCATCGCCGACCACATCGTCGACCTCGGCCCCCACGCTGGCACCAAGGGCGGCGAGATCATGTTCGAGGGCACCGTCGAGGACCTGCGCCGCTCGGACACGCTCACCGGTCGCCACTTCGACGACCGAGCCAAGCTCAAGGACACCGTCCGGAAGCCGACGGGAGCCCTGGAGATCCGGGGCGCGTCCACGAACAACCTCAAGAATGTCGACGTCGACGTGCCGCTGGGCGTGCTGACCGTACTGACCGGGGTCGCGGGTTCGGGCAAGAGCTCACTGGTGCACGGGTCGCTGCCGAAGGATGCCGACGTCGTGTCGATCGACCAGACGGCGATCAAGGGGTCGCGGCGCTCCAACCCAGCCACCTACACCGGTCTGCTCGAGCACATCCGCAAGGCGTTCGCGAAGGCCACCGGCACCAAGCCGGCGCTCTTCTCCCCCAACTCCGAGGGCGCCTGCCCGGCATGCAACGGCGCCGGCGTGATCTTCACGGAACTCGGTTTCATGGACGTCGTCACCACCCCGTGCGAAGAGTGTGAGGGCAAGCGGTTCCAGGCCGAGGTGCTGGAGTACCGCTGGGGCGGCAAGAACATCGCGGACGTGTTCGAGATGCCGGTTGGGGAGGCGCTGGAGTTCTTCGGCGACGGCGAAGCCAAGACCCCAGCGGCCCACAAGATTCTGGATCGCCTCAACGATGTCGGCTTGGGCTACATCAGCCTTGGCCAGCCGCTGAACACCTTGTCGGGCGGCGAGCGGCAGCGGTTGAAGCTGGCGGTCGCGATGGCGGACAAGGGGTCGATCTACATCCTCGACGAGCCCACCACGGGCCTGCACTTGGCCGACGTGGAGCAGTTGCTGGCGCTACTGGACCGGCTGGTGGATTCGGGCAACTCGGTGATCGTGATCGAGCACCACCAGGCCGTGATGGCGCATGCCGACTGGATCATCGACCTCGGGCCCGGCGCCGGTCACGACGGCGGCGAGATCGTCTTCGAGGGGACGCCGTCGGACTTGGTGAAGGCCGCGGCGACGTTGACGGGCCAGCATTTGGCTGCCTACGTCGGCTGAGGGCGATCTATTTGTGGCTGAGGTGCCCGACTTCGGGCCCTTCAGTCACAAATAGATGACGGGTTCGGCTCGGCGATCGAGCAGCGGACCTACTGGGCTCAGAGCGGCGCGCGCTCGATCGGGCAGCTCATGCACCGGGGCCCGCCGCGACCTCGTCCCAACTCAGACCCAGGCACCTCAATCACCTCGATGCCGCCGGCGCGGAGGTCCGCGATCGACGCCTGGTTGCGCTCGTACCCGACCACGACCCCAGGCGCGACCGCTAACACGTTGCAGCCGTCGTGCCACTGGTCGCGTTCCCGCGCAAACGAATCTTGCGCCGTCGTCAGCACCCGCACGTCGCGCCCCACCGCGACCGCCAAGCTCTCCTCCAACGACCCAGTCAGCAACGTCGTCCGCAGCGGCGGCCCGCCGTTGCCGGGCTCGATCAGGTAGCACTCGGGCTCGGGCAGGTCGCCGTAGACCAGGAACGATTCCTCATCCACCATCGTCAGCACCGTGTCCAGATGCATGAACGCCCGCCGGTCCGGGATCCGCATCGCCACAATCCTGTCGACGGCGCCCCGCTCGAACAGCCTCAGCGCCAGCCGTTCAACGCCCTGTGGCGTGGTCCGCTGCGAGATGCCGACGAGCAGCGAAGCCGCCGTCGGCACCAGCACGTCGCCGCCCTCGACGGTGGCGGCGCCGGTTTCCAAATCCTCAGACCACACCTCGAACTCGCTCGACGCGAACAGCGGGTGCCAGCGAAGGATGGCCCGGTAGTTGATCGCCTCGCGGCGCCGGGAATGGTGGCTCATCGAGTTCACCGACACCCCGTTGCCGATCCAGCACGTCGCGTCGCGCGTGAACAGGTGGTTGGTGAGCGGGGTCACGAGGAAATCGTGATCGTGGGCCATGCTGAAGACGGCCGACTCGGGCATCGGCATCCGCTCCAACGTCTCGGCCTTCGTCAGCCCGCCCACGAGGACGCGGTAGACGATGTCGGGGCTGGCGTAATCGAGATATTCACGCAGCGAGTGCGCCAAGCTGGGCCCGAAGGTCCGCTCGTCGATGGTTTCGCGCAGCACCCACGCCAGCGCCTCCGGGACGGCGAGCGTGCGCCGCAGCAGGTCGTCGAAGTGCAGCACCTCCGCCCCGGCGCTGGTGAGGGCGTCGGCGAACTGATCGTGCTCCTCCTCGGCGCGCTCGAGCCACAGCACGTCGTCGAACAGCAGTTCCTCGGCGTTCGACGGCGTCAGTCGCGCCAGCTCCAGCCCGGGTCGGTGGACGATCACCCGCCGCAGCTGGCCAACTTCTGAGGTCACATTGAGTGGCGCTGTCATCCGTTCACGGTAGCGGCTGCCGCCATGTTCTTCCGGCTTTCCGGGCCCAACGCCCACCGGACAACCGCCGTCGACAGCTTGCCCAACGGCATCCCGACGAGTCTGTCGAACCACTTGCTGGTGGGCAGCCCCAGCAGCTCGCGGGCCCACACCGGCATCGTCGAGATCGCGCCCGCGGCCAACATCCAGTACCCGGGACGCGCCGGCCACGGGACGGGTGGCTCCTTCAGCAGGAACGCGACCGTGTCACGCGCCGCCGGCGACACCCGCAGCTCCGAGCGGTACTCGTCGTAGGCGGCCAGCAGCTCGGCCTCGGTCCGCGGCAGGTCGACGGCGCCCAGCATCTCCCCGACGGGCGCGGCTTGGGCGACGTACTCGTCGGCGAGCTCCGTGGTCATCCGGCGGTCGCCGAAATGGCGGAAGCTGGTGAGGAAGCTCTCGGTTTCGGCGATGTGGACCCACTTCAACAGGTGCGGATCTGAGGCACGGTAGGGGGCGCCGAGATCGTCTTTGCCGCGCACGCGGAGGTGGACGGTCTTGATCCGCTCGATCAGAGCCTCGGCCGACGGGATCGGCCCGTAGGTGGTCATCGCGATGAACTCGCTGGTGCGCTGCAGGCGCCCCCACGGGTCTGAGCGGTAGCCGGAGTGGCCCGCGACCCCGGCCATGGCGCCCGGGTGCAGCGTCTGCATCAGCAGCGCGCGAATCCCGCCCGCGTACATGGCGGCGTCGCCGTTGAGGTGCCAGATGACGTCGGTGGTGCGGTGCCACCGCTCGCCGGGCGCGCCCCAGATCTGATAGGCCTTCGCGTCGGCGTCGTCGCCCGCCACGCGGCTCCGCAGGGTGTGTCCCAGCAGACGGCGAATTCGGGCGACGGGGTTCATGCCCTCCAAGCTACCAACCCGCACTACCCTGTCATCTATTGCTTCAAGGGAGGTCGCATGGCGATCAGCGCGCTCGATCTGTTCAAGATCGGAGTGGGTCCGTCGTCGTCGCACACCATGGGCCCGATGCTGGCCGGCTACACGTTCGTCCAGCAGTTGGGCGAACGGATCGACGACGTGGCCAGCGTCCACGTGGACCTGTTCGGCTCCCTCGCCGCCACCGGCGTGGGGCACGGCACCGACCGCGCCGTCGTCGGCGGACTGCTGGGGCACCGCCCCGACGCGTGCGACCCCGACGACCTGCAGGCCGACGTCGCCCGCGTGAACTCCACCAACACCATCACGGTGGGCGGCCGCGAGCTTCCCTTCGAGTGGGCCTCCAACATCTCCTGGCATCGCGATTTCCGCGAGCACCACCCCAACGCGCTCGACATCACCGCCTTCGACGGCGACGGCGACGTCGTGTTCGCCAACACCTACTACTCCATCGGCGGCGGGTTCATCGTCGACGAGGAGCAGGCCGAGGCGGGCGAGACCGGCGTCGTCGACGTAGACGTGGAGTTCCCGTTCAACAACGGCGCCGAGCTGCTGGAGATGTGCGAACGCGAGGGGCTCACGGTCGCCGAGTTGGTGGCCCGCAACGAGCTGGCGTGGCGCCCGGAGGCGGAGACCCGCGCCGGGTTGCTGAAGATCTGGGAGACCATGAAGGCCTGCGTGCAGCGCGGCTGCGAGCAGGAGGGATTCCTCCCCGGCGGCCTGCGCGTGCCCCGTCGGGCGCCGGAGTTGCACCGTCGCCTCAACGCCCGAAACGGCGTGCCCAACCTCATCACGCAGACTTTCTCCGCCATGGACTGGGTCAACCTGTACGCGCTGGCGGTCAACGAGGAGAACGCCGGCGGCGGCAAGGTGGTGACCGCCCCCACCAACGGTGCGGC
>DYZF01000179.1 GCA_020741375.1 Tessaracoccus flavescens | reverse complement strand
GATGGCGCCGGCGAGGGCAGCCAACTGGGCTTCCCGGGATTCGCTGGTGATGAAAGGATCGGCGAGCAGCGCCTTGCGCGCTTCGGCGAGTTCCTCGGCCTCGCGGAGCTTGGCCTCCAACTCGTCGTCCTGCTGACCCTCGGCCGCGGGCTCCGGGGCTGCCGCGGCGCGGGTGGAACGGCGACGGCGGGAGCGAGCAGGTTCCTTGGCCTCCGGCGCCTTCACCTCGGCCGGCTGGGCGGCGGCCTCGGCCGGGGCCTCCGTCGCGGCCTCTGCGGGGGCGGCGGTCTCCGCGACCTCGGCCGGGGCCTCGGCAGGCTCCGGGGCTGCGGTGCGACGCGTGGCGCGACGACGGGTGGGGCGCTTGGGTGCTTCCTCTGCGGATGCAGCCTCGGGCTGCGCGTCGGTTTCGGGCGCGGGGGTCTCGGCAGCGGGCTGCTCGGGTGCGGCCTCAGCAGCGTCCTCGTCGGCAGCGGGAACTTCCTTCACGCGGCGACGGCGACCGGTGGGCTCGCCGGCGGGACGGGTGGAGGCGCGCCGACGGCGCGGCTGCAGGTCTGCGGGGGCTTCCGCGGCGGCGGCCTCGGCAACCGGGGCAGCCTCGGGCTCGACAGGTGTTTCGGGGTTCTCGGTCACCGGGGCCGAGATGGCCTGCACGGCCGGCGGTGCGGCGACCTGCTTCGGCGCTCCGGCCGGGCGCGATGCCGCGCGACGGCGGCGCGGCGCCGGGGTGGTGGGGGTGGTTTCGGATGCGACGATCGGATCGTTTTCGTTCTCGAGCATGCGGCTCCTTTACGCGCGTAGCGCGGACCGGCACAGTTTGCGCTGTGCACTAAGACTGTGGTCTCTGAGGCAGTGCGAGCAGTCGCGGCTAGACGAGCCGCGGTGCAGTCTCGCTGCTCCCAGGTGGCACCGGCGGTGCCTTGACCTGGGAGACATTCTTTCACACTTTGCCGCTCGTCCGGAGAATCAGCGCAGAGGGTCGTGGATTTCGCCGTCCACGAGCGGGCCTTGGGTGAGCCTCGTGAGCAGCGCCTGAGCGGGGATGGCGTCGTCGATGAGGCGAAGGGCCGTGACGACGTCGTCGGGACGCACCAGCGGCGTTTGGTGGATGGAGCGCAGCGTCAGGGCGTCGCCGTCGGCCGTCAGGGTGACGAGGGCGGAGCGAACGTCGAACGTACGGAGCCCGTTCTTGGTCATGCGCTCCACGGTGAAGCTGTCGTGGCCCAGCAGGTCGGTCACCGCGGCGCTCAGTCGATCCGGGTCAGCCCCCGGCAGGGAGATGACCCAATCAGAGGCCTGCAGCAGCTCGCCGAGCGACTGGGGCACGGCGTTGGCGGCGTCGAGCATCACGAATCCTGATGGCAACACCTCGTTGAGGGCGGCCACCACCTTCTGGGGGTCACACGTCTCGCTGAGGCCGAGTTCCACGTACTCGGCTTCGGACGCGGCGGACGTCGGCGCAGCGTTGGCGTACGAGATGCGAGGGTGGGGCGAGAAGCCGGAGGAATAGGCCATGGGAATCTCGGCGCGGCGCAGGGCCCGCTCGAGTGCGCGCCCGAAGTCGCGATGCGACGTGAACCGGCCAGGGCCGCGCTTGGCGTAGCGAAGCCGGAGCTTCTGCACCGGCGGCGGCTGCTGAATCGGAGGCTGTCGATTTCCCACGGGCGCAGTCTAGACGAATCGGCTTCCGGCCCCGGCCGGGCTAGATTGAGCCCTGCTCGACACAGGAGGAACCCACAGGTATGAGTGCATGGCGCCGTTGGTGGCCGCTGTTGGCGATGTTGGCGTTGGCCTTCAACCTTCGCCCGGTGGCCGTCTCGATCGGCCCCGTGCTCACTGAGATTTCCTCCGACATCGGCCTCACCGGCGCCTCCGCTGGCCTGCTGACGTCGCTGCCCACCATCTGCTTCGCGCTCTTCGGCGCGGTGGCCCCCGCGATCGCCCGCCGGATCGGCACGCATCAGGCCATCGCCGTCGCGATCGCCGTCCTCATCGCAGGGCAGGCCGGCCGGCTGCTCGTCCAGACGGCACCGTCGTTCTTGGCCTTCTCGACGCTCGCCCTGTCGGGCATGGCGCTGGCCAATGTCCTGCTGCCGAGCCTCGTCCGCGAGCATTACCCCAACCGCGTCGGCACGGTGACCGCGCTGTACTCCCTCACGATGACGATCGGCGTGACGCTGGCCTCCACCGTTACCGTCCCGCTCGCCCAGGCGTTGGGCGGGTGGCGCGCCGGGCTCACGGCGGGCGTCATCGCCGCGACGGTCGCTCTTGCCTTCTGGCTGCCCTTGGCACGCCTAGCCCGACGGCGCCGCCGCGGCTCCGTGCAGCGCGTGACCTTGGGCCAGATCGCGCGCACACCGCTCGGTTGGGCGATGGCGATCTTCTTCGGCTGCCAGTCGGCGCACGCGTACACCGTGTTCGGGTGGCTCCCGTCGGTCTACCGGGACGCCGGTCTGGACCGCGTCGAGGCGGGTTTCATGCTGGGCATCGCCACCGGCGTCGGGCTGATTCCGGCTTTCGCCATCCCGGCGTTCGTGGCCCGTGTCCGCAACCCTGCCCCGCTGTTTCTCAGCATCATCGCCTGTCTCATCGCGGGCTACGTGGGCCTGCTCGCCGCGCCGGCCAGCACCCCGTGGCTCTGGGCAATCCTGATGGCGCTGGGGACGGCGTCGTTCCCCTTGCTGCTGGCCCTGTTCGGATTGCGCGCCAGGACCCCGGCCGCCACCGCCGCACTGAGCGGCTTCGCGCAGTCTGTGGGCTACATCATCGCCACCGTCGGCCCGCTCACCTTCGGCATCCTCCACACCATGTTCGGCAGCTGGGCGCCGTCGATCTACGTCCAGTTGGGGCTGATTGTCCCCATGCTCATCGCCGGCCTCTACAGCTGCCTCCCCCGCGAGATCGAGGATCAGCTCACCTCGTGACTCAGCGCTTGCGGTAGAGCTTCTTGCTCTGGAACACCGGCTCGCTGGTGACGTTGACGCCGAGATTGCGGAAGATGCCTTCGTCCACGGACCCCAGGATGACCGTGGTGTGCACGTCGCAGCCGCGCAGATGCTGGAGCTGATCGATGGCCTTGCGCGCGTTCTCGTCGTAGGTGGCGCTCACCGATAGCGCGATCAGCACCTCGTCAGTGTGGAGGCGCGGGTTCGCCGAGCCCAGGTGCTCCGTCTTGAGGGTCTGGATCGGGCCGATGGTGGCCGGGGCCAGCAGGTCTACCTCGGGGTCGATGTCGGCCAGCGCCTTCAATGCGTTGAGCAGAAGCGCCGACGACGAGCCCAGCAGCGCGGACGTCTTGCCGACGACGATCTCGCCGCTGGCGAGCTGCATCGCGGCCGCCGGCCCCTTGGTCTTGGCCTCCAGATCGAGCGCAGGACGGACCACGGGCCGATCCTCGGGCGCGACGTTGAGCGTGCTCATGATCAGCGCGATCCGGTCTGACTGCGTCGGGTCTAAGTCGTCGCGCTTCTCGTGCACGAGGGCCTTGTAGTAGCGGCGGATCACTTCTTGCTCCGAGGCGCGACGGCAGGCGTCGTCGTCGGAGATGCACACGCCCGCCATGTTGACGCCCATGTCTGTTGGCGACTTGTACGGCGAGGAGCCGACGAGCTGCTCGAAGAGGCGCTGCAGAACGGGGAACACCTCGACGTCGCGGTTGTAGTTGACCACCTGCTCGCCGTAGGCGGCCAGGTGGAACGGGTCGATCATGTTGACGTCGTCGAGGTCCGCCGTCGCGGCCTCGTAGGCCATGTTGACGGGGTGGTCGAGGGGCAGGTTCCAGATGGGGAACGTCTCGTACTTGGCGTAGCCGGATTGGATGCCGCGTTGATGATCGTGGAACAGCTGTGACAGGCAGGTGGCCATCTTGCCGCTGCCCGGGCCGGGCGCGGTGACGACGATGAGGTCGCGGCTGGTCTCGATGTAATCGTTCTTGCCGAAGCCGGCGTCGCTGACGATGTGCGCGACGTCGTTGGGGTAGCCCTTGATCGGGAAGTGTCGGTACACCTTGACGCCGTGCTTCTCCAGCTTGCGCTTGAACGCTCGGGCCTGGCGGTGCTCGTCGGCGACTTGGGTGATGACGACGCTGCCGACGAACAGGCCGTAGGAGCGGAACTCGTCGATCAGGCGGAGGACGTCGGCCTCATAGGTGATGCCGAGATCGGCGCGCTGCTTGTTGGAGGCAAGATCGTGGGCGCTGACCGCGACCACTACTTCCACCTCGTCGGCGATGGTCTTGAGCATCTCGATCTTGTTGTCCGGGGTGAACCCCGGGAGCACGCGCGACGCGTGATGATCGTCGAACAGCTTCCCTCCGAACTCGAGGTACAGCTTGCCGCCGAACCGCTCGCGGCGTTCATGGATGTGATGGGACTGCAGTTCGAGGTATCGATCCCGATCAAAACCAATCTTGCGCAAAGACACAGCCACGGAACCCCACCCTATCGCGCCGGGCGATTACCCTGTGCGCATGACTGACCTCAACGTTCACGAGTTTGGCCAGCCCGACGGCCCGGCACTCGTTCTGGTGCATGGGCTGACCGACGACGGCACCTGCTGGCCCGACGCCGTGGCGCGCTGGGCCGAGCGGTGGCGAATCGTTGCCGTCGATCAACGGGGCCATGGTCAGTCGCCGCGGTTCACCCCCGAACAGCTGCAGCACGCCCCGGCCGTCCTCGAGAACGATCTGGTGGACGTCCTCCGGGAGCTGGGCTCCCCTGCGATTCTCGTGGGCCATTCCTTGGGCGGGCTCATGGCGGCGCGGGTGGGCGCCAAGCATCCTGATCTGGTCCGCGCCATGGTGTTGGAGGATCCGGCCAAGCCGACGAACAGCTGGGCCCCGGACAAGGAATTCGCACAGGGTCAGATCCGCTTCGTCGAGGCCGTCACGACGAATCCGGCGGGTGAGTTGGACCGGATGCGGCGCGAATCGCCGTGGAGCGAAACCGAACTCCGGGCGTGGGCGCCCGCGAAAGCCTTGGTTGATCGCCGCTACCTGCGCGACGGTCTCTTCCTCGGCAACGGCGCCTGGGAAGGGCTGTTCCACGTCATCGATGTGCCCACGCTGATCGTCGTTCCTGTCGACGGGGAGATGGCACCAGACCCAGACCTGATCGCCAACGATCACGTCCGCGTCGTCGAGATCCCGGACGCCGGGCATTGCGTCAGACGTGACCAGCCGGACGCGTTCCACTCCGTCGTGGACGCGTTCTTGGACCAGCACAGGAGTTAGCCGCACTCCCCCCACAGCCCAGCATCGGCCTGACACGATGGTCACCATGGACATCCCCTTCGAGCTCGGTTTCGCCACTGCCGCCACCCAGATCGAAGGCGGTGACGCTGACACCATCTGGCACCGGTGGGCCGACGCGGGCGGAGCGGCGGACGGCAGCACACCGCACCGGGCCGGCGACCACTGGAACCGCGTCGACGAGGACGTGGAACTGTTGCGATCCTTCGGCGTCACCATCCACCGCATGGGCTTGGAGTGGGCACGGATCGAGCCGCGGCAGGGGTCATTCGATCCGGCCGCCATCGAGCATTACCGCCACGAACTGACCCTGCTCCGGGAGGCGGGCATCAGGCCACTGGTCACCCTGCATCACTTCAACGATCCCGTGTGGTTCTCCGAACTCGGCGGTTTCCGGGGCCGACACGCCACCGACCACTTCGACCGCTACGTGCGTCACGTCGTCACGTCCTTGGGCGACCTCGTCGATGAGTGGATCACCATCAACGAGCCCAACGTGTTCGCCTACCTCGGCTACTTCCTCGGCGAGTGGCCGCCGGCGCAGCGCGGTGTGCTGCCCTACCTGAGCGCCCTGCGCGGCATGGCGAAGGCACACCAGAGCGCCTACCAACTCATCCACGCCATCCAGCCGACGGCGAAGGTGGGCGTCGCGCATCACCTCCGCGACTTCCAGCCGGCACGCCCCGCGAATCCGCTGGACCGCCTGATCACGTGGGGCGCCCGGTTCCTGTTCCAGGGCTGGATCGTGCGCGCCACGTCGCGCACCCGCGGCGGCTTCTGGGCCGATTTCTTCGGCGTCAACTACTACTCGACGATGCGGATGCGGCTCGGCGTGGAGGACGTTCCCGCCGGCACACCGGTCAACGATTTGGGTTGGGAGATTGATCCGGGCGGCCTCAGCCGGGTGATCGAGCGCTACTCGCGCCACTGCCCGGGCCCCGTCTACGTCACCGAGAATGGGACGGCCGACGCCGACGACGCCTTCCGCTGCCGCCTCATCGCGGAGCATCTGGAGGCCCTCACCCGAACGGACGCGGCGATCGAGCGGTACTACCACTGGACCTTCATCGACAACTGGGAGTGGGCCGAGGGTGAAGGGCCGCGCTTCGGCGTGGTCGCGCTGGATTACGATACTCAGGAGCGCACCCGCCGCCCGTCGGCCAATTTCTACGCCGACATCATCGTCAATCGAGCGATCACCGTCGAGGCTCGGGCACGGTGGGTTGAGCCGCAAACCTACCCCCGCACGGGCTCCGGCCGCTAGGCTCCGCGACATGTCCAGCGCCCCCATCAGCCGCCGCAACCGGTGGAGCTTCGCCGTCGGCACCGTCGGCCGCGACATGGTTTACACGTTGATGAGCATGTTCCTCATCGTGTTCCTCACCGAGGTCTTGGATCTCAACGACGCGACCATGTGGTGGGTCAACGGCATCCTGCTCGCCGCGCGTCTGTTCGACGCGGTCACCGACATCCTCATGGGCGCGATCGTCGACAACACGCACTCCAAGTGGGGCCACTACAAGCCGTGGATCGCGGGGGGCGCCGTCGCCTCGGCCATCATCACGGTATTGCTGTTCACTGATGTCGGGCTGCGGGGACCGGGCTTCATCGCCCTGTTCACCGTCATCTACCTGCTGTGGGGCTTGGCGTGGACGGCCAACGACATTCCGTATTGGTCTCTGTTGCCCGCGCTCACGCTCGATCCGGTGGAGCGCGAGCGAA
Organism: Tessaracoccus flavescens; assembly: GCA_020741375.1. GTDB lineage: Bacteria > Actinomycetota > Actinomycetes > Propionibacteriales > Propionibacteriaceae > Arachnia > Arachnia flavescens_A. The sequence continues at coordinate 7,293 of DYZF01000179.1, read as the reverse complement.
TCGGATCGCTGGCCAAGGTGTTCGCCACCATCGGACTGTTCGCCGTCGTGGTGGCGATCATTCCCGTGACCAACGCGCTCGGCGGCGACGCCCAGGCGTGGACCGTGTTCACAGTGGCGGTCGTGTTGATCATGCTCGTCGGGCAGTCGGTGACGCTGTTCGGCGTCAAGGAGCCCGGGCTGATCGTGGATCAGGAGCGCACGACGCTGAAGGAGGTGGCCTCCGTCGTCTTCCGCAACGATCAGCTGATGTGGACCGCCGTCTCCATGGTGCTGTTCATGACGGGATACGTCACCACCACCAGCTTCGGCGTGTACTTCTTCAAGTACGCCTACGGCGATGAGGCGATGTATTCACCGTTCGCCGCGGTTCTCGGCGTTGGCCAGCTGCTGGGCTTCGCACTGTTCCCGACGGCGCGCAAGTTCTTCGACCGCCGCACACTGTTCACCATCGCCTTCGCCCTCATGGCCGTGGGCTACGTGGTGTTCTTCTTCTCCCCCATGAACATCATCCCCATCGCGATCTCCGGGCTGCTGCTGTTCATCGGACAGTCGTTCGTCGTGGTGCTGATGCTCGTGTTCATCTCAGACTGCATCGATTACGGCCACTGGAAGCTCGGCCGCCGCAACGGCGCGGTCACGTTCGCGCTGCAGCCCTTCATCAACAAGGTGGGCGGCGCGCTCGCCACCGCCATCACCGGCGCAACCATCATCCTGACCGGCATCAACTCGGCCAGCGGCCCCGAGGACGTCACTGAAGGCGGCCTGCTGGGCATGAAGGTGATGATGCTGGTGTTCCCGCTCATCGCGGTGGGCTTGGCCTACGTCGTGAACCGGGCCAAGTACAAGATCGACGACGCCTTCCACGCGCGGATCATCAACGACCTGCGCGAGCGGGGCGAGTTGTTGGAGGAACACCCCTCGTCCTAGCCAGTGCTACGGCAACAGCGCCTCAACCGCTTGTCGGAGGAGCCCAGCGTGGCGCGAGATGACCGCCCAGACGATCTCGTAATCGACCGCGTCATACTCGTGCGCGATCCGGTTGCGCATTCCGACCGCTTGCCTCCACGTCGGGTCTGACGCATTGTCCTCAAGGAACTCTTCGGGGAGCCGGCGGACCGCCTCGCCCAATTTCAGGACGAGCGAGTCTGCCGCAAGCTTCGGCACCTGCAACTCTGGGTCACTGTCGTACCACGCCCGGCCCCGTGCCGCCAGAGCCTCGGCGCGTTCGCACAGCCTGACGATGTCGAGCAGGCGCCGTCTCGTCTCGGGCGAGAGCGCAGCTGTCACACCGGCACTGCATTCATGGCGATCTCATGCCCAGGCCTGAGGGATCGCGAGGTGATGAGGTCCACATGCACGCCGAGCAGACGCTGCAACTCCTCGCCTGCATCGATGAGATCGATCAGTTCGAGGGCCGCGCCCGCGTCGACGAGCAGATCCAGATCGCTGCCCGGGCGGTCCTGCCCGACAGCAACCGACCCAAACACCCGGGGATTGGTCATGTTGTGTCGCGCCAGCACTTCAATGACGGCGGCTCGGTTCTGCGCCAATGCGGCGCTGGGCAACGGCTTCAAGGCCTCCTCGAGCCGCCTGCGAGTCTCGCTCGAAGGGCGACGCCGTCCGGATTCGTACGCCGCGATGTTCGGCTGCGCCACGCCACTACGGCGCGCCAGCTCAGACTGGGACAAGCCTGCCCGCAACCGCCACTCACGAACGTCTTCCATGGGCCAACTATATCGCCCGATATAGGGCCGCGGCTAGAGCCTCCCCGGGCTAGGCGCGTGGATCAACTCAAGTTCGGCTTCACCACGGTCAGCGGGATCAAGGTCTTGCCCGTGGGGCCGATTTGAATGGCCAAATCCAGCTCCGGACACACCCCGCAATCGAAGCACGGGGTCCAGCGGCAGTCCTCCACCTCGCGCTCGTCGAGCGCGTCCTGCCAGTCCTCCCACAGCCAATCCCGGTCGAGGCCGGCATCGAGGTGATCCCACGGGAGCACCTCCTCGTAGCCGCGCTCACGCGTCGTGAACCAGTCGAGGTCGATGCCGAACTGGGCCAGTTCCTCGTTGGCGGCCGTCGTCCACCGCTCGTAGGAGAAGTGTTCGCTCCAGCCGTCAAACTTGCCGCCCTCGCGCCACACGCGTTCGATGATCCGGCCCACGCGGCGGTCTCCGCGCGACAGCAACCCTTCGATGATGCCCGGCTTGCCGTCGTGGTAGCGAAGCCCGATCGCCTTGCCGTAGTTCCGGTCCTGGCGAATGGTGTCCTTCAGCAGCATGAGGCGGTGGTCGATCGTCTCCGCGCTCGCCTGGCCAGCCCACTGGAAGGGCGTGTGCGGCTTCGGCACGAACCCGCCGATGGAAACGGTGCAGCGGATGTCGCGCGTGCCCGACGCCTTGCGCCCGGTTTCGATCACCCGGGTGGCCAGCTGCGCGATCGCCAGTACGTCGTCGTCGGTTTCAGTGGGCAGGCCACACATGAAATACAGCTTCACCTGACGCCAGCCGGACGAGAATGCCGCCGCAACCGTGTTGATCAGGTCGTCTTCGGTGACCATCTTGTTGATCACCTTGCGCATGCGTTCGGAGCCGCCCTCGGGGGCGAAGGTGAGGCCCGAGCGTCGGCCGTTACGGCTCAGCTCGTTGGCCAGATCGATGTTGAACGCATCGACACGGGTGGACGGCAACGAGAGCGACACCTGGCTGCCCTCGTAGCGGTCAGCCAACTGCTTGGTGACCTCGGCAATCTCCGAGTGGTCGGCCGACGACAGCGACAGCAGGCCGATCTCCTCCAGCCCGGTGGCCTTCAGGCCGCTCTGGACCATCGCGCCGATGGTCTCGATGTTGCGCTCACGCACCGGTCGGGTGATCATGCCTGCCTGGCAGAAGCGGCAGCCGCGCGTGCAGCCGCGGAAAATCTCGACGGAGTAGCGCTCGTGCACCGTCTCCGCCATCGGCACGATGGGCTTCTTCGGGTACGGCCACGCGTCGAGATCCATGAGCGTGTGCTTGCGCACCTGGTGCGGCACGCCGGGCTGGTTGGGCGCGACACGCTGGATGCGGCCGTCGTCGAGGTAGTCGACGTCGTAGAACTTCGGCACGTAGAAAGCGCCGGTCAGGGCCAACCGCATGAGGAGGCCGTCGCGACCACCCTCGCGGCCGTCAGCCTTCCATTCGCGCACGATGTCCGAGATCAGCAGCGAGGCTTCCTCGCCGTCGCCAAGAACGGCCACATCGATGAAGTCGGCGATCGGCTCAGGATTGAACGCAGCGTGGCCCCCAGCGACCACGATCGGCTCGTCCTCACCACGATCGACGGCGTGCAGCGCCATCCCGGACAGGTCGATCAGGTTCAGCAGGTTGGTGTAGCCGAGTTCGGTGGAGAACGAGACGCCGAACACGTCGAACATGCCGACGGGGCGGTGCGCGTCGAGCGTGAACTGCGGGATGCCCTGCTCCCGCAGCTTGGCCTCGAGGTCCGGCCAGATCGAGTAGGTGCGCTCAGCGAGAATCCAGTCGCGTTCGTTGAGGATTTCGTACAGGATCGCAACGCCCTGGTTGGGCTGGCCCACCTCGTACGCGTCCGGGTAGGACAGGCACCACCGCACCTGCGCTTCGTCCCAGTCCTTGACGACGGAGTTGTGTTCACCGCCGACGTATTGGATGGGCTTGCTCACTTGGGCGAGCAGCGGCTCCAGCCGGTCGAAGACGGAGTGCTTGGGCAGCGTGGTGACGTTATTCATGGCGCCCAACAGAATAACTGCCGCGGCCTGAAACCCCTAGAGGGTTAGGAATCAGTTGAACCAGATCGCGATCTCGCGGCGGGCTGATTCCACGGAATCCGACGCGTGCACGGCGTTCTGCCGAACGGTCTTGGCGAAATCCGCACGGATCGTGCCGGGCTCGGCCTTCGCCGGGTCCGTGGCGCCGTTGAGTTCGCGAACCAGTGCGATGGCGTCGTCGCCACTGAGCACTGCCGCCACCAGCGGGCCGGAGCACATGAAATCGCGCAGCGACTCGTAGAAGTCCTTCTCCACGTGCTCGGCGTAATGCTGCTGGGCGACGTCGTGGGTCATGCGCCGAAGCTCCATTGCTTCGAGCGTCAGACCCGCCTCCTCGTAGCGGGTGAGGATCTCTCCCACGTTCTTATCCGCCACGGCGTCGGGTTTGATGAGCACCAAGGTGCGCTCGATCATGACTCTTGCCTTCCTGTCCGCGTCTCGATCCTGCGTCCGAGAATGATGCAGGTTACCCAAATAAGGGCGAAGATCACGCCCATCGCGAACATCCATGGAGTGAGGAATCCCAGCCCGACCATGACGATCTGAGCGAGCCATCCCACGTAGTAGCCCCAGCCCTTTCGCAGGCCGGCGACGGCAATCAGGCACAGGACGCTGACCACCGCGCACCACACGGCGGCAACCCCGAGGTTCACGCCGGAGACCTGAATCATGCCGATGAAGGCGAGCCAGACGATGATGATCTCGAAGATGAGCGTCGACATGACGGCCGAGCGCATCGGGTTCTTGGGGTCGAGGGTCATGAGTCCGCCCTCTTCAGGAGGTCACGCGCCTCGCCGGCCGCGATCACTGAGCCGGCGACGAGGACGCCGGAGTGGGCGCTGGCGGTGTCGGCCAGCATGACGGCCAGATCGAGCGCCTCGGCCATCGTCGCGGCACGGTGCACCTGGTGCGTGGACCACACGGTCTCCGCGACGGCGGCGAGGTCGTCGACGCTGCGGGCCCGCGGCGAGCTGGACACCTGGGTGATGACCACCTGATCCATCTGTTCCGCGAAGATCTCGAGGACCTCTTCTGCCGCCTTGTCCTGCATCATCGCGACCACGCCGATGAGCGGCTCGAACGAGTAGGACTCGGCGACGGCGTCGATCGTGACGCGGGCAGCGGCGGCGTTGTGGGCGGTGTCGATGATGATCGACGGCGAGCTCTTGACCTGCTCCAAGCGAGCGGGAGCCTCAACGGCGGCCATGGCCTCGGTGATGATCTCCGGGTTCAGCGGCTGTGAGCCGAGGAACGCCTCGACGGCGGCGACGGCCAACGCTGCGTTGCGCGCCATGTGTTCCCCGAACAGCGGCAGGAAGACGTCGCCCACCGGGCCGCCCTTGGTGTCGATCCGCAGCAACTGGCCGCCGACCGCCAGCTGACGCTCGAGCAGTCCGAAATCTGGGCCCTCCACCTTGATCGGCGAGCCCACCTCGACTGCGCGCTCGAGGAGCACCTTCGCCGCCTCGGGCTGCTGACCGGCGAGCACCGCCGTCGAGCCCTGCTTGATGATCCCAGCCTTCTCCGCGGCGATCTCGGTCAAAGTGGCGCCGAGGATGTGCGTGTGGTCCAACCCGACGGGAGCGACCACGGACACCGACGGCGACGCCACGCTGGTGGCGTCCCACCGGCCACCGAGGCCCACTTCCATGACGGCGACGTCGACGGGCGCGTCGGCGAAAGCGGCATAGGCCATGCCGGTGATCACTTCGAAGAAGGTCATCGCGACGCCGTCGTGGCGCTGCTCATCCACCATCTCCACGTAGGGGGCGATGTCGCGCCACACCTCGTCGAAGCGCTCCTCGCTGATGGGTTCGCCGTCGATGGAAATGCGCTCGCGCACGTCGCTGAGGTGCGGGCTGGCGAACCGGCCGGTGCGCAGCCCCGCGGAGCGCAACAGGGTCTCGATCATGATCGCTGTGCTGCCCTTGCCGTTGGTGCCCGCCACCTGAATGACGGGGTAGGCGTGCTGCGGGTCGCCCAGCAACTCCATCAACGCGGAGATGCGGTCCAGGCTGGGTGCCACACGGTGCTCGGGCCAACGGCTTGTCAACTCGGCGGTGAGCTCAGCATGCGAAGAGTTACTCATGATGGGCCCAAGCGTAGCCTGCCGGGGCCGGAGCCTAGGATTGGCTGGGATCGAACGGGATCGAAGGAGCCCCGATGAACCAACAGGTAGGCCGTCAGGGCTGCACCGATACAGTAGATTTTTCAACTTGATTTGCCCAGATAGGATTTGCGCGTGCGGCTCCGGTCGCGCCGTAGTTTGACTTCAAGGAGACCCCCATGGCCAACAACTCCAGCCTGAGCAAGAGAGCAGCGCTGCGTCAGCAGCAAGAGCTGGACGAGCGGAACAAGCGCAACAAGCGCATCCTCACCGCAGGCATCGGCCTTCTGGCCGTCATCGCTCTGGTTGTGGTGGCCATCGTCGTCACGCAGGCCATCTCGCGCCGCACCACCGTCACCGAGGCGCAGCAGACCCCGCCGAACGCCACCGAGAACTACGGCATCCTCATCAACGGCAAGGCCCCGCAGGAGGGCGTGCCCCACGTCGTCATCTGGGAAGACTTCCAGTGCCCCGGCTGCAAGGCCCGCGAGCTGCAGTACGGCCCGATCCAGGAGAAGCTCGTCGACGACGGCAAGATCACGCTGGAGATCCGCGCCGCGCACTTCCTCGACGGACAAGGCGTGACCGGTGGCGATTCCCACAAGGCCGCAATGGCCGCTGCCGCCGCTGACGCCGTCGGCAAGTTCCGCGAGTACCACGCGGTGGTTTACCAGAACAGCACCGAGGGCCGCGGCGCGTTCCCGGACAACAAGCTGCGCGACGAGTTCGCCAAGCTCGCCGGCATCGAGGGCGACGACCTGAAGAAGTTCCAGGAGCTATACCAGACCCGTGCGTTCTTCGACTGGACCGACAACGCCAACACCAAGTTCGGCGTGGACCAGATCCCCTCCACCCCCACCTACCTGGTCAGCGGCCAGCGCCTCGAGTTCTACGACGAGGCCACCCAAGCCGTGCTGATCGAGCCCACCGAAGAATCGATGATGGCTGCCATCAACGAGGCCTTCGAAGCCGGCGGCAAGAAGCACGACTGACACAACGGTCGGCAAATAGTCCACATGGGCGGGAGTCATTAGACTCTCGCCCATGACCGATTTGAACGCGTCCAAGCGCGCCCTGCCCGACAAGCCCGTCCTCGAAGGCCTCGAAGCCAAGTGGGGACAGGTATGGGTGGACGAGGGCACGTACGCGTTCCGTCAGCCCGAATCGCGCGCCGATGTGTTCTCCATCGACACGCCGCCGCCCACCGTGTCCGGATCGCTCCACGTGGGCCACGTGTTCAGCTACACCCACACCGACACCGTCGCGCGCTACCAGCGCATGCGGGGCAAGGAAGTGTTCTACCCAATGGGGTGGGACGACAACGGTCTGCCCACCGAGCGTCGCGTCCAAAACTTCTACGGCGTGCGCTGCGACACCTCCGTGCCCTACGACCCGGACTTCCA
>DYZF01000178.1 GCA_020741375.1 Tessaracoccus flavescens | reverse complement strand
TGTCCTGAAACAGGTAGGTGTAGTTGTCGAACCCGACGAAGCGGGTGGGGGTGACGGTGTTGCGTGCGTCGAAGAACGACAGGTACGCGCTCCAGCCGATCGGGACGTAGACGAAGATCGCCAAGCCGATGAAGAAGGGGGCGACGAACGCCAGAAACCACAGGTTGCGGCCCTGGTGCCCGCGCCACCGCTTCAACATCGTGCCGGGTCAGCCCTTGAGCTTGGCCAGTTCGGTCTTGGCGCGCTCCTGGAAATCGGCGAACTCGGCCTTGGGATCGGCATCGTTCTTGATCACGTTGCTGACGGCGGCGTTGAACGCCTCACCGAGCGCACCGGACCACATGATGTCGTTGGTGAAGCCGTTCTCGGCGACGTACTTGGCGGCGTCAGCGCCGGCGCCGTCGGCGAGCTTGGTGGCCTGAGGCACCAGCGCAACCTTGGCGGGGACGTGGGTGCCGTACGCGTCGGAGAAATCGACCTGCTTGTCGTCCTGATCGATCCACAGCCACTTCACAAACTGCTTGGCGGCCTCGACGTTCTTGCCCTTGGCCGCGACGCAGGCGCCGAATGCGCCGAACGGAACGGCCGGGCGACCCTTGGGGCCGATGGCGGGGAACGGAACAACGCCGACGTCGTCGCCGAAGGCCTCCTTGATGGTGGGCAGCGACCACAGGCCGCCCCACTGGAAGGCGGCTTCGCCGTTGATGAAGGCATCCGGGTCGTACCACTCGCCGGAGGCTGCGGGCACAACGCCGCCTGCCTTGGTGAAGTCGCGGTAGGCGACCAGAGCGTTGAAGAAGTCGTCGGTGAGGAACGCAGCCTCGGTGCGGTCTTCGTTGAGCTGCTCGTGGCCGGAGGCCCAGATGAACATGGTGCTCAGGACGCCGACGCCGCCGTCGTTACCGGCGAAGAAGCCACCCAGATCCGAGGTCTTAACCGCGTTGACGGCGGCGACGAGCTCCTCGAACGTGGTGGGCGGCTGGACGCCTGCGGCCTCAAGGATCGAGGGGCGGTAGTACAGCAACTGCATGTCGATGGTCTGCGGGATGCCGTAAATCTTGTCGCCGTTGAAGCGGAATCGGTTGACCACGGAGGGGTTGAACTGGTCCGCAACCGGATCGAAGATGTCGTTGAGCTCGGCGAGCTGGCCGGAGCGGATCATGTCGAGGCTGCCGCCCTGCTCCACCTCGAAGACGTCCGGGACGTCGTCGGTGAGCAGCTGCGCGGCGAGGATGTTGCCGTACTCGCCCGGCGTCCACTTCACCTCAACCTTGGCATCGGGGTATTCGGAGGCATAGCGCTCGACGGCTTCCTTCACGCCCGCCTCGCCGTACTCGTGGTACCACTGCGTCAGCGTCACGTCGCCACCCGCGGCGCCGGAGCTCGCGGTGCTGGCGGCCGGGGAGCCGGATTCGAGCGGGTTGTTGTTGCCGCAGGCGGCCAGGGTGGCGGCCGCCGCGAGGCTACCGCCGGCAATCAGAACAGATCGACGCTTTAGATTCATGGGCGACACTTTGTCACGATGGACGCGGTCGCGGCTAGCCTCCACGCCTTTTGTCCGCTGTCGGCTAACACCGTCGCACTAGGCTACGGATGTGGCACAGCTCCCTGACGGCGACCCGGCTCCGCGCGACGGATCGCTTCCCCCCAGCGCGCTGGCCAGCCATTCGCCGTTCTCCCTGTACATCCATGTGCCGTTTTGCCGCACGCGCTGCGGCTACTGCGATTTCAACACCTACACCCCGAGCGAGCTGGGTGATCTGTCGCCGGACACCTATCTCTCCGCGGCGCTGGCCGAGATTGATCTGGCCGCGCGGATTCTGGGGCCCAAGCGTGTCGAGACAGTGTTCTTCGGCGGGGGCACGCCGACGATGGTGCCCGCCGACGCGCTGGCACGCCTCCTGGATGCGGTGCGCGAACGGTTCGAGTTGGCCGCCGACGCGGAGGTCACCACGGAGGCCAACCCGGAGACCCTGTCACCGCACTACCTCGAGACACTGCGTCGCTCGGGCTTCACGAGGCTGTCGCTGGGCCTTCAGTCTGTGGTCCCTCACGTCCTGAAGGTGCTCGAGCGAACCCACACCCCCCGCCGAGGCCTCGACGCGGCCGGCTGGGCGCGCGACGCCGGATTCGAGCACATCTCGCTGGACCTGATCTACGGCACGCCGGGCGAATCGATGGACGATTGGCTGGCCAGCCTCGACGCCGTGACGGCCACGCCCGTGGATCATGTCAGCGCCTACTCGCTCATCGTCGAGGAGGGCACGCGGCTGGGGCTGCAGGTACGCCGCGGTGACGTGCCGATGCCCGACGACGACGATCTCGCCGACAAGTATCTGGCCGCGGAGCGCGTCCTGTCCGGCTTGGGCTTCGAGAACTACGAAGTGAGCAACTGGGCCAAGCCCCGCGGCGAGTGCCGCCACAACCTGGCCTACTGGCGCGGCAACGACTGGTGGGGCATCGGGCCCGGCGCCCACTCGCACATCGGAGGCGTCCGGTTCTGGAACCGGAAACACCCGCGCAGCTACGCGGCGTCTCTGGCCGCCGGCGAATCCCCGGCCCTAGCCCGCGAGGTGCTCTCCGACGACGACCGCCGCGTTGAGCGTGTGCTGCTGGAGCTTCGCCTCGCCGAAGGCATGGCGCTGGAGGTGCTGACGCCGTCGGAACTGATCCGAGCCGAGGCTTTGATCGCCGACGGCCGGGCCGAGCGGTTCGGCGACCGGTTGCGTCTCACCCGAGATACCCGGCTCGTGGCCGACGGCGTCATCCGCGACCTCCTCGACTGACGCCGTCGTTCGCCCACCCACATGCTTGACACGACCTCGCAGTGTGTTAGTGTATTAAGCACTTAGTACAGCGACACAGGAGGTGGTTGTGGAGTTCGATCCCAGCATCCCGATCTGGTTGCAGTTGGTTGACGAGTTCACCCGTCGGATCGTGACGGGGCGGTGGCGTGCCGGCGAGCGCATCGCGGGCGTCCGCGATCTCGCCGCTGAACTTCGCGTCAACCCCAATACGGTGCAACGCACGCTGGCCGAGCTCGAGCGTCGGGGGCTTTGCCGTGCCGAGCGCGCGACCGGTCGCTTCGTCACCGACGACCAAACGGTCATCGACGACGCCCGCACCGAACTCGCCGCGGAGGCAGCCACCGACTACGCACGACGCGCCCAAGGGCTTGGCATGAGCCTGACGGCTGCACGAGACCTACTCGGCCGACAGTGGCCGGCCGCCTCTGAAGGAGGACACCCATGACCGCACCCGCCCTACACATCACGAACCTCAGCAAGAAGTACGGAGCCTTCACCGCGCTCGACCAACTGTCCCTGACGCTGCCGCCCGGCCAGGTCGTCGGGCTGCTCGGCGAGAACGGTTGCGGCAAGACCACGCTGCTGAAGGTCATCGCCGGAGTGCTGACCGACTACGATGGCGACGTCCGCATCCACGGGCACCAGCCCGGCCCGGAGTCGAAGGCCATCGTGTCCTTCCTGCCGGACGCGAGCTTCCTGGCCGACGGAGACACCGTCGAGGCCTGTCTCGAGAAGTACCGCGACTTCTTCGCAGACTTCAACGAGCCCAAGGCGCGCGAGTTGCTCCAGTTCCTCGGCCTCGAGACCAACCGCAAGCTGTCCACGCTGTCGAAGGGGCAGCGAGAGAAGGTCCAGATCGCACTGGCGATGGGCCGCGACGCTCTGGTCTACCTGCTCGACGAGCCCATCTCCGGGGTTGATCCCGCCGCCCGCGAGGTGCTGTTGCAGGCCATCGTGCGCGGACTCACCCCCGAGGCCCTCGTCATCGTCTCCACCCACCTGATCCACGATCTCGAGCCGATCCTCGACGGGGTCGCCATGATGCGCTACGGGCGGATCCTGCTCGCCGGTCAGGTGGACGACCTGCGCGCAGAGCGCGGCACTTCTATCGACGCACTATTCCGGGAGGTTTACCGATGATCGCCACCTTGTTCAAGCACGAGTTCAAGCGCACCGGGCGGTGGCTGGGCCTCATCGCCCTGCTGATGATGCTGGTGGTGGGGGTCTTCCTCGCCGGGGCCTTCCTATTGCCGTCGCCGCTCAACAGCGTCGTCGCGTTCTTTGGCCTGATAGTTGCTCTAGGTGCCCCGATGATCGTCCAACTGCTGCTGGGCCTCGACTTCTATCGCTCCACCTTTTCCAAGACCGGCTACTTCACCATGACGCTGCCGGTCAAGGGGGCAACGATCTTCTGGGTCAAGTTCGGTTACGCGAGCCTGGTGGCGATCCTGTTCTACCTGCTCGGCGCTGGGCTCGCTCTTGTGGCCGGACTAGGCGTCGCCAAGGCCTTCGTGGGCAGCACCCGCGGCTATTGGGAGACCCTGCGCGAGGGCGTCGATGCGCTGCTGGACTTCGCCCCGGCCTGGTTGATCGCGCTCGTGATCCTCATTGTGGTTCTGCTGCCGATTGCGGGCCTGGCCCACTACTTCTTTGCCGCCGCGTACGGCTCGGAGTCGCGTTTCAACCGCATGGGCTTCGGCGGCGTGGTGCTCGTCTGGTTCATCTACTACGTCGTCTCCCAGTTGGTCACGCTGGTGGGGATGCTGATTCCGCTCAACATCCTCATCGACGGCGACGGCGCCCGCTGGATGCCCAACTCGCTGGACCTGTTCACCACCACCAGCACCGACGGCGTCCTGCCGCTGGGCGCCTTCGTCGCGATGTACCTGCTGGCCGCGGTCGCGATCTGGCGCACCAAGGTGTCGCTGGACAAGAAGGTGGAGCTGCGCTGATAGCCTCGCCAGCCGTGGACCGCTACTCACGTGACGTACTGACCCCCGGCTGGCAGAAGGCGCATCTCAAGAAGACGCGCGACGTCCCCGTCGAACTCGACCTCGTGGTCGAGTTCGACGACTTTTGCGGCGCCGTCGTCGGCTGGGAGAACGGGATCGTGCTCCTGGAGGACCGCAAGGGCAAGCGCCGCGGCGCCCCGCTCGGGCCCGGCTTCCTCCTCGAGGGCGAACCAGTGGCCCTCCGCGCCCCGCTGCGGGGCAGCCCCGCGACCCCGAAGTACACGGCGTCGGGCTCTCGGGCCTCGGCCGAGCCGACGCAGGCCAAGGTCGCGCTGCAATCGAGGCTCTACGTCGAGGGTCGCCACGACGCCGAACTCATCGAGAAGGTGTGGGGCGACGACCTCCGCCACGTGGGCGTCGTCGTCGAATACCTGGGCGGAATCGACGACCTCCCGGCCATCGTCGCCGAGTTCGCGCCCGAAGCCGGCAGGCGGCTCGGCGTCCTCGTCGACCACTTAGTGCCCGGCAGCAAGGAATCGCGCATCGCGGCGAAGGTGTACGAAGCGGGCTACCGCGACACCGTCCTGATCGAGGGTCACGAGTTCATCGACATCTGGCAGGCCGTGCGGCCCCAGCGCATCGGACGCAAGGCCTGGCCGACGGTGCCCCGCGACGTCGACTTCAAGAAGGGGACGCTGAAGGCGCTCGGCCTTCCCCACGAGGATCAGGCCGACATCGCGCGCGGCTGGAAGGCAATCCTGGCCCGCGTGGAGAGCTGGAAGGACTTGGAGCCGCAGCTCAACACCAAGGTGGAGATGTTGATCGATTTCGTCACGCAGGATGAGCACTAGGCTGTCCCGTATGGACACCGATGGGATTCTGCGCCTGATCCACGAGACCGCGGCCGAGGTGATCACCCCGCGCTTCCGCTCGTTGGCCGAGAGCGACATCGACTCCAAGCGGCACAAGGGCGATCTGGTGACCGTCGCCGACACCGAAGCGGAGCGCGTGCTGACCCGCCGTCTCAAGGAGGTCTACCCGGAGGCGTTGGTGTTGGGGGAGGAGTCCGTGTTCGAGGATCCCTCTCTGCTGAAGGGCGTCGCGAACGCCGATCACGCGTTCATCATCGATCCGATCGACGGCACCGGCAACTTCGTGCGCGGCGATGAGCGCTACGGCTCTATGCTGTGTGAGCTGCGCGGCGGCGTCACCACCCGGGGTTGGATCTACCAGCCGCAAACGGAGCGGTCCTACGTCGCGGAACGAGGCGCGGGCGTGCGGCTCAACGGTGAACCGATCATTCGAGAGCGCCCGCAGCGGCTCCCGCTCGGGGCGGCGTCACGCAAGCGGGTCGTCGGCTACTCCGTCGACGGTCGCCTGAGCCCCATCGTGCCCAGCTCGTACGCCTGCGCGTTCGACTACCCCAACGTGCTGCACGGCGTGATCGACTTCATCGCCTACAACTCGCTGCACCCGTGGGACCACCTGCCCGGCTCCTTGATGGTGACGGAACTGGGCGGCGTTAGCCGCACCTTCGACGGCCTCGCCTACACGGTCCAGACCCGGTCTAAGGGTCTGCTCGTGGCCGGCGACACGGTGAGTTGGATGGCGGCCCAGAAGTACTGGCCCGTGGAGGACTGAGGTGCCCCGCTCGACGGATCGTCCGTCCATCCGCGACGTGGCCGCGCAGGCCGGCGTCTCCTACCAAACCGTCTCCCGCGTCCTCAACGAACCTGATCGAGTCACTCCGGCGACGCGAGCGCGCGTCCAGAAGGTCATCGACAAGCTCGGATACCGGCCCAACAAAGTGGCTCGCGCACTGGCCACCAACGAATCGATGATGATCGGCGTCGTCACCATCCACGCCACCCTGTTCGGCCCCATCCAAACGCATTACGCGATCGACGAAGGTGCCCGCGCCCGCGGTTACATCGCAGCCACCGTCACCATTCAGGACGATTCGCAGCAGAGCCTTGATGAGGCGCGGGAGCAGTTGCTTGCACTCGGCGTGGAAGGTGTGGTGATCAGCGCCTGGTCCGCCCCTGTGCTGGGCATGGCGGAGAGGATCGCCGAGCGCATCCCCACCGTCGTGATCGCCGACGGCGAGGTTCCAGAATCCATGGCGCGCGTCAGCGCAGACAACTACACCGGCGCCCAGTTGGCAGTTCAAGCACTCCTAGCCTCCGGCCGACGGCGAATCGGCCACCTCGCCGGCCCAACCGGGTGGCTGGAAGCAGAGGCGCGTCGTGCCGGCTGGAGGGACGCAGCCGGTGACAACGCCGGCCCCTTGGTGGAGGCCAGTTGGCGATCGGGCGATGGCTACGCGGGCGTCGACGAGATGATCGCAGCCGGGGTGGACGCCATCTTCGCGGCCAACGACCTCGTCGCCGTCGGAGCCATCCGGCGGCTGACCGAGCGTGGGCTGTCGGTGCCTGACGACGTGGCCATCGTCGGCTACGACGACGAGGAGATCGCGCCGTATCTCACCGTGCCTCTGGCATCGGTGAAGCAGCCGTTCGCCGAGTTGGGTGTGGCCGCAATCGACTTGCTGTTCGAGTTGATGAACGGGGCGCAGCCGTCGACGGTGCGGCTGCACGCCAAGTACCGCCATCGGGAGTCGGCGGGCGCCGTTGACCCAGCCGAGGTGGGGGAGTAGAGTCTTTTGTGACCGGTCACAAGAAAGTGGCCGGGCTAGAACGGCCATGGAGGGCGCATGACGCTCAGCCTCATTGATTTCTCGGACGATCTCCGTGCTCGCGTCGCGGAGACCCGCGCCGTCGTCGCACGACTGCATGCCGAGCTGCCGCGCTGGGAGCTCGTGGTGTGGACCGCCGGTAACGTCTCGCAGCGCATCCGCTGCAGCGAGGAACTGGGTCAAGACCTCTTCGTGATCAAGCCGTCGGGGGTCTCCTACGACGAGCTCGGCCCGGAATCCATGGTGGTGTGCACGCTCGACGGCAAGAAGATCGACGACGGCACGCCGGACACGCTGCAGCCCTCCAGCGACACCGCCGCGCACGCCTACGTGTACTCCCACATGGAGCACATCGGAGGCGTGGTGCACACGCACTCCACCTATGCCACGGCATGGGCAGCTCGCGGCGAGGAGATCCCCTGCGTGCTGACGATGATGGGCGACGAGTTCGGCGGCGCCATCCCCGTCGGCCCGTTCGCGCTGATCGGCGACGACTCCATCGGTCGCGGCATCGTCGACACCCTCAAGAACTCCCGCAGCCGCGCAGTGCTGATGCGCAATCACGGCCCGTTCACCATCGGCAGCGACGCGCGCGACGCCGTCAAGGCCGCCGTCATGTGCGAGGAAGTGGCGCGCACCGTCCACATCTCGCGGCAGCTCGGCGAGCCGATCGCCATCCCACAAGATTTGGTCGATTCACTGTTCGACCGCTACCAGAACGTCTAAGGACAGAAGTAAAGGAAGTTTGACGATGCAGTCACCCTTCGCCAGCCGTCAGGTCTGGTTCCTCACCGGCTCGCAGGACCTCTACGGGCCCGAGGTGCTCGAGCAGGTCGAGGCGCAGTCGAAGCAGGTCGTCGCCGACCTCAACGCCGCCGATGAACTCCCACTTGAGGTCGTCTGGAAGCCGATCCTCAAGGATCGGGCCGCCATCCAGCGCGCCATGCTGGAGGCCAACGCCGACGATTCGGTGGTCGGCGTGATCACGTGGATGCACACCTTCAGCCCCGCGAAGATGTGGATCCTCGGCCTCGACGCCCTGGCTAAGCCGATGCTGCACCTGCACACGCAGGCCAACGAGGCCCTGCCGTGGGACACCATCGACATGGACTTCATGAACCTCAACCAGGCCGCGCACGGCGACCGCGAGTTCGGCTACATCGTCAGCCGGTTGGGCAAGCAACGCAAGGTGGTCGTCGGCCACGCGTCGCACGCCGACGTGCAGCACAAGGTCGCCGTCTGGGCGCGCGCCGCCACCGGTTGGGCCGAGCTGCGCTCGATGAAGCTCGCCCGCTTCGGCGACAACATGCGCAACGTCGCCGTCACCGAGGGCGACAAGACCGAGGCCGAGCACAAGCTGGGCGTCAGCATCAACACCTGGGGCGTCAACGAACTGGTCGCCGCCGTCGAGGCCGTCGACGACGCCGCCGTCGATCAACTGGTGGCCCAGTACGAGGACCTCTATGACGTCGCGCCCGAGCTGCGCGCCGACGGCGAGCGCCACGAGTCGCTGCGCTACGGCGCCCGCCAGGAACTCGCGCTACGCGGCTTCCTCGAGGAGGTCGGGGCGTTGGGCTTCACCACCACGTTCGAGGACCTCGGCGGGCTCAAGCAGTTGCCCGGCCTCGCCGTCCAGCGGCTGATGGCCGAGGGCTACGGCTTCGGCGCGGAGGGCGACTGGAAGACCGCAATCCTGGTGCGCCTGGCCAAGGTGATGGGCTACGGACTGCCCGGCGGCGCCTCGCTGATGGAGGACTACACCTACGAGCTCACCCCCGGCAAGCAGAAGATCCT
>DYZF01000177.1 GCA_020741375.1 Tessaracoccus flavescens | reverse complement strand
TCGACGATGCCGCCGCGGACGGCGAACTCGCCGCGGCGCTCCACCAAGTCCACCCGGTTGTAGGCGGCGCCTGAAAGGTCCGCGAGCAGGGCGCTCAGCTCGTACTGCTCCCCCACCGCGATCCGGACCGGGGCCATGTCTGCCAGCCCCTTGACCTGCGGCTGGAGCAGGGAACGCACGGGCGCGACGACCACCTGCGGCGCGGGTTCGTCGGCCTTGCCGGCCAGGCGACGCAGCACGGCGAGCCGACGTCCGACGGTGTCCGCGCGTGGCGAGAGGCGCTCGTGCGGAAGGGTTTCCCACGCCGGGTAGTAGGCGACGGCGTCGTCACCCAGCAGCGAGCCGAGTTCAGTGGTGAGCTGCTCCGCCTCGCGGTACGTGGACGTGACGAGGAGCACGGTGCGGCCCGAGCCGTCGGCGATCGCAGCCGTGAGCAGCGGGAAGAAGGCGGGGACAGCGGTGACGTCGAGCGTGGTGACGCCGGAGCGACGCGAGTCTGCGATGGTGTCGGCGAGCGCGCGGTCTGCTTCGAGCGCCTGCAACAGGCCGGGGTACTTCACTGCTCCATCTTTCCACGACCCCGCAGGGTCAGCTGTTGAAGCGGTTCTGGGTGGCGACGAGGCCCTCACGGACCAAGGCTTCGACGGCGTCCGCCGCGACCGCCGCGTCCACGCGCATCTCGTCCACCTGCGCCGGCTTCATTTTGCTCAGCACATAGTCAGCCGCGCTCTGCCGGCCGACGGGGCGCCCGATGCCCACACGCACCCGGTAGAAATCGCCGGTGCCCAGGTGGGCTCGCATCGACTTCAGGCCGTTGTGCCCGTTGTCTCCCCCGCCGAACTTCACGCGCAGCTGCGCCGGATCGAGATCCAGCTCGTCGTGGATGGCGACGACGTGATCGGGCGCGATCTTGTGGAAGGCCGCGATGGCCTTTACCGCGGTGCCCGAATCGTTCATGTACGTCGTCGGCCGCGCCAACACAAGCTTGACCGGCGCCGGGCCGGGCAGCGTGACCGAGGCCACCTCGGAGCGCTGGCGCGTGTTGAGGGAAAACGACGAGCCGTAGCGATCGGCAAGATCGGCTACGGCCCAAAACCCGACGTTGTGCCGGGTGAACTCGTAGGCCGGGCCCGGGTTTCCGAGCCCGACCACGAGAAAGGTTGATTCGGTCACTCGCCCGCTTCGGCGTCCTCGTCGGCGGCCCCAGCGTCGGCAGCCTCGCCTTCGGCGGCCTCGTCCTCAGTGGACTCGAGCTCGACGACGGGGGCGACGATGACGTTGAGGACGAGGGTCTCGCCGTCGACGGCAGCCTCGACACCCTCAGGCAGCTTGACGTCGGAGACCAGAACCTGATCGCCGGCGGTGAGGCCCTCGATGGACACCTCGAACTCGGTGGGGATGTTGGTGGCCGGGGCCAGCACCGAGAGGGAGTTGAGGTCCACGTTGACGAGGTTGCCGCGCTCGGCCTCGCCAGTGAAGTGCAGCGGCACGTCGACGGTGACCTTCTCGCCAGCCTTGACGAGGAGAAGGTCAACGTGCTGGATGATGGGAAGGATGGCGTCGCGGGTGACCTGCTTGGGCAGCGCGAGGACCGGCTTGGATTCGCCCTCGATGTTCAGGTGCAGCAGGACGTTGGGCTGACGCAGGGCCAGGAAGGTCTCCTGCGCGGGAAGCGCGAGGTGCATAGGGTCCGTGCCGTGGCCGTAGATGACCGCGGGGGTCTGGCCGGCGCGACGGAGGCGGCGGGCAGCGCCCTTGCCGAACTCGTCGCGCTTGGTGGCGGAAATGTTGACGTCTGCCATGAAAAATCTCCTCTAGCTCAAGGCTCAAAACTGCGGACGCCGAGCGAGGTAGGGCTAGTCGATAACGGACGGGCGTCCCTCGCCAGGCAGCCCGCCAAGTTTAGCCCAGACGGCGCCGTTCGCCCAATCGGCCGGTAGGTGCGCCGCGACCCCGGGGCGCCTTCCCTTGCAGCCCCGGGGTCGCGATCTGTCCTCGCCGATCAGCCGACCTAGTCGACGGCGAGAGCCTCAGTCGGCGTCGCGTTCGCGGCCTTGCGGCCGGGCAGCAGCGACGCCAACACGGCGGAGATGACGCACACAGCGATGAGCGCCAGCGTCCACCACGGGTCCAGAGCGAACTTCGAATCGATGACGATCCCGCCGCTGGCCTTGGCGATGCCGATGATCGTCGTCAAGCCCAGCCAGCCGAAGAACAGGCCGGCCACGAAGCCGATCACCGCGCCCACTCCGACGAGGGCGAACGCCTCGATCAGGAGCATCTGGCGCAACTGGCCGCGCTGCATTCCCAACGCCCGCAGCAGGGCCGATTCGCGCTGCCGCTCCAAGACGGACAGGCCCAGCGTGTTACCCACGCCGACGATCGCGATCAGCACCGCCACGCCGAGCAGCGCCGTCATGACGATGAGGATCACGCCGATGATCTGCTCCAAGACGGAGGCGATCTGAGCGCCGCTGTTGTTGAGGTCGGCGCCGGGCGCGTCCTCGAACACCTTGAGCACGCCGTTGAGCGCTGTCGGCGACGTGCGGTCGTCGAGCTTCACCCACACGGCCTGGTCGAAGGTCTCCCCCGGCAGCTTCGCGAAGGTTGCGGAGTTCACCGCCAGCGTTCCGTAGGGGTAGAACTGGTCGTGCTGGATCTTGTAGCTGACGCCGTCGATGGTGAACGTGTCGGTGGGCGCCCACTCGTTGCCGAAGCGGACGGTGCCGTCTGGGATGGGGTTGCCCGTCACGCCCAGTTCGGTGCGAGCGGCGTCGTCGATGGCCACGTAGTGGGAGTCGTCGGCCTGCACCATCTTTCCCTTGACGACGGCGACGGTCTTGACGCCGTCGACGGCGCGCACCTTGTCCGCGACCCCGGCGGGAACACCGTCGGCATAGGAGGCCGCGACGTCCAGCGGGAACTCCTCGTCGATCTTGTGCATCGCGGTGGAGCGAGTGGAGGCCAGCCCCACCTGCAGGGTGACGATGAGCCCGATGGCCAGCATCAGCGCGGTGGCGGTGGCGGCGGCACGGCGCGGGTTCCGGGCAGAGTTCTCCATCGCGAGTCTGGTGGTGGGCCCGAAGCGGCCCACGATCTTGCCGATCAGACGCAGCAGCGGTGCGATGTACAGCGGTGCACCGGCCAAGACCGCGACCGTGAGCAACGCCGAGCCGCCGATGGCCGCAACCATGGACATCTCGTTCTCAAGCTGGAAGGACAGCGCGATCGCCCCCACGCCCGCCACGAGGAACAGGGCGCACACGATGATGCGCAGACGGCTGGCGCGCTTGGCTTCGGCCGGAGTGGGCACCACCTGCAGGGCTTCGAGCGGCTTCACCCGGGCTGCGGCGAGCGACGGCGCGATGGCGGAGACCATGGTGGCCACGGTGCCGATGACCACGGCCGCCGCCACCTCCACCCAGTTCACGGCGAGGCCCCAGAAGAGCAGGCCAGTGATAGCGGCACCGATCGTCGCAACGAGGAAGGCCAGCGCAACGCCCATGAGCGAACCGATGAGGCCCAACAGCAGCGATTCCACCACGAGGCGGCCCGCCACCTGACCCCCGGAGGCACCGACGGCGCGCAGCAGGGCGAGCTGGCGACGGCGCTGGGTGACGAGGATGGTGAAGGTGTTGGCGATGGTGATCATGCCCACGAGGACGGCGATACCGGCGAAGGCCCACAGGAGGTACTTCAGCGCGTCGAAGCCCTCAGTGGTGTCCACCAAGGCAATGTGGGACGCCTCGTCTGCGGTGAGCACCACCCCGTCGGCGAACGTCGGCTTGATGGCGTCGCGGAGAGCGGACGCGACGGCGGCGGAGTCTGCGCCGTCGGCCACCTTCACGACGTATTCCGACGCGCCCCCCTCCTGCTCCGGCTGTTGGAAGCTGGCGTAGGAGACGGTGCCCCACAACGTGGTGGCGTCATTGGTCAGGCCCACCACCCGGTGCTCGGCGCCGGCCATCTCGACGGTGTCGCCCACCTTGACCTGGAGCGCGTCGGCGCCCTTCTTCGCGAGCGTGATCTCACCCTCGGCGCTCGGGTACGACCCCTCGGCGAGTTCGGCCCAGCGGAACTCCTCCGGCAGGTCCAGCCAGATGTTGGTGAGCTGGGTGCGGTCACCGGCGGTGATCTCGGCCGGCTGCCCCATGATCGAGGCCACCGCCTCAACGCCGTCGACGGCGCGAATCGCGGCCAGCGTGCCGGGCCCTGCCGGCTCCGGGAACTCGCGGTCGGCGGGATCGATCGTGGGCATGGTGACCACGAGATCCGCTTGGGACAGTTGGAGGGAATTGGATTTAGCCAGCCCCTGCTGCGCCGTCGATGCGAACACCGAGATGGCGGCCATGAACGCGACGCTGATCGCGATCGCCAGCAGCGTCGCGACGAACCGGCCCGGGTGGAGCCGGATCTCACTCAATGCTTGGCGCCACATCAGGCCACCGCCGCCTGCATGAAGGAGGTGACAGATTCCGCGGTGGGCTGCGGCATGTCGTTGACGATGCGTCCGTCGAGCAGCATCAGGGCGCGGTCGGCGTACCCGGCGGCGCGGGCGTCGTGGGTGACCATGATGATGGTCTGGCCCAGCTCACGCGACGAGTGCTGGAGGTATTCGAGCAGGGCGGTGCCCGTCTTGAGGTCGAGCGCACCGGTCGGCTCGTCGGCGAAGATCACCTCGGGGTTGGTCACCAGGGCGCGGGCGATGGCCACGCGCTGCTGCTGGCCGCCCGAGAGCTGGCTGGGGCGGTGCTTGAGCCGGTCCGTGATCCCGAGGGAGCCGACCACGTGCGAGAAGTGCTCGCGGTCAACCTTCGCGCCCGCCAGTTCCAACGGCAGGAGGATGTTCTGCTCGGCCGTCAGGGTGGGCAGCAGGTTGAAGGATTGGAAGACGAAGCCGATCTTGTCGCGGCGCACACGGGTGACGTCCTTCTCGGGCAACGCCGCGAGGTTGTCGGCGCCCACGTAGACGGCACCGCTGGTGGGCCGGTCGAGGCCCGCCATGCAGTGCATCAGCGTGGACTTACCGGAGCCGGACGGGCCCATGATGGCCGTGAAGGAGCCGGGAGCGATGGCGACGGTGACGTCGTTGACGGCAACCACCGGCTGCTCGCCGGTGTTGAACACTTTGGTGAGGTTCTGGGTGCCGCAGGCGGGTGCCTGATGGGGGTGGCTCATGGAAGGGGCCCTTCGTCGATCAGTCGAAAAATGTCTACGCCCCCAACCTAAGTGGCTGGGGGCGTTCGACGGATCGCCCGGGCGTCGCGGATCTGGCCCGTGGTGCTCCCACCATGGTCTGAGCCAACCCTGAACGGGTGCCCGAGTTAGGCCTGACCTCCGAAGAGCGACGTGACCGAGCCGTCGAGGAAGACGGCGTTGATGGCCTTCGCGATCAGCGGCGCGATGGACAGCACGGTCAGGTTCTCGATGGGCTCAGGGGTCTTGATGGGGAGGGTGTTGGTGACGATGATCTCCTCCATGTCCGAGCTGTTGAGGCGCGCGGCGGCCGGGCCGGAGAAGACGGCGTGGGTGGCGGCGCAGATCACGCGCGCAGCGCCGCGTTCACGCAGCGCCGCTGCGGCTTGGACGATGGTGCCGGCGGTGTCGATCATGTCGTCGACGAGCAGGCAGGTCTTGCCC
>DYZF01000176.1 GCA_020741375.1 Tessaracoccus flavescens | reverse complement strand
GAGTGGCTGAAGGCGTGCCGCGGGGCGTTCCTGGAGGGCTACGGGGGCGTCGATTCCGAGGCCGACAAGGCCCTCCTCGCCGCGTACGAAACCGACAAGGCGGCCTACGAGGCGCAGTACGAATCCCGCTACCGGCCGCACCTGCTGCGTGTGCCGCTGGAGTACCTCGCGTCCCTCACGTCGGAACACCCGGGCTGACCCCGGGCCGACGCCCAGCACGATAGATTTACGGGCCAAGAAACCCAACAAGGAGCAACAACATGGCGCACGACCGTTTCGGTGGACTGACCGGATGGGACATGGAGGGTTTCCACAGCGGTGGCGACACTGAACTGTGGAAGCGGCTCGGCAGCAGCGTCGTCACCATCGAGGATGACGAGCGCGGGCCGGTTACGGGCGTGCGCTTCGCCGTGTGGGCACCCAACGCACGTTCCGTGCAGGTGATCGGCGACTTCAACTGGTGGACCGGCGATCACATGGAGCTCATCCCGGGTTCCGGCGTCTGGGGACTCTTCATCGAGGGCCTCGGCGAGGAGACGCTGTACAAGTACCGCATCGAGACGCAGGACGGCCGCTGGATCGAGAAGGTCGATCCGATGGCGAAGTTCAGCGAGCAGGCCCCCGCGAACGCGTCGATCGTCTACGAATCGAAGTACATCTGGTCCGACGATGAGTGGATGGAGAAGCGACGCGAATCGCAGGCTCACGCCGAACCCATGAGCGTCTACGAGGTGCACCTCGGCGGCTGGCGCAAGGGCAAGAGCTACCTTGATCTGGCCGAGGAACTGGTCAGCTACGTCAAGTGGCAGGGCTACACCCATGTCGAGTTCATGCCGCTGGCCGAGCACCCGTTCGAGCCCAGCTGGGGCTACCAGGTGTCCGGATACTTCTCCCCCACGTCGCGGTTCGGCAAGCCAGATGATCTGCGCTACCTGATCGACCGCCTGCATCAGGCCGGCATCGGCGTGATCATGGACTGGGTGCCCGGCCACTTCCCGAAGGACGAGTGGGCCTTGGGCCGCTTCGACGGCACCGCCCTCTACGAGCATGCGGACCCGCGTCAGGGCGAGCACATGGACTGGGGCACCTACATCTTCAACTACGGCCGCAACGAAGTGAAGAGCTTCCTCGTCTCCAACGCGCTGTACTGGATCAAGGAGTTCCACATCGACGGCCTCCGCGTCGACGCCGTCGCCTCGATGCTCTACCTCGACTACTCGCGTGAAGAGGGCCAGTGGGTGCCCAACGAATTCGGCGGCCGGGAGAACCTCGAGGCCATCGACTTCCTCCGCTACGTCAACCGCCATCTCTACGAACGTGAGCCTGGCGTGCTCATGATCGCCGAGGAATCCACCAGCTTCCCGGGCGTCACGAAGCCCGTCCACCACGGCGGCCTCGGCTTCGGGTTCAAGTGGAACATGGGCTGGATGAACGATTCGCTGCGCTACCTGGAGCTCGATCCGGTGTACCGCCAGTACGAGCACCACCTGCTGACGTTCGCGATGGTCTACCAGTACTCCGAGAACTTCGTGCTGCCGATCAGCCACGACGAGGTCGTGCACGGCAAGGGCTCCATGATCAACAAGGTGCCCCAGGACGACTGGCGCAAGTTCGCCACGCTGCGCGCGTTCTACTCGTTCATGTGGTCGTTCCCCGGCAAGCAGCTCATCTTCATGGGCTGCGAGTTCGGCCAGCGCCCCGAGTTCAACGAGGCCACGTCACTCGAGTGGTGGGTCTCGGAACTATGGGGTCATGGCGGCCTGCAGCGTCTCTTCCGCGACCTCAACCACATCTACCGCGACAACGCCCCGCTCTACCAGCTCGACAACGAGCCCGCGGGCTTCTCGTGGATCAACGCCGACGACGCCAGTAAGAACACGCTGTCGTGGGTGCGTCACGACGCCGACGGCAACCACATCGCCTGTGTGACGAACTTCGCTCCGCAGCCGCTCGTCGATTACGAGATCGGTCTGCCGGCCGGCGGTGCGTGGGAGGAGATCCTCAACACGGATGCCCCCATCTACGACGGCTCGGGTGAGTTCGGCAACCTTGGTGAGGTGTACGCGAAGGACGAGCCGTGGGGTCACTTCCCGGCCCGCGCCAACGTCACCGTTCCCCCGCTGGGCTCCATCTGGTTGCGTCGCACGGCTCAGTGACCGAGTTCAAGGTCTCCGTCGACATCAACGGCGGGGTCGGCACGCTGCGCTGGGAGCAGCAGGAAGTTGATGTGGACACGCTTCAGCGCGCTCTCTCGTTGGCCTCCGACGACGCCATCCTCGCGCACGATCTGCGCCGGCTGCAGGTGGAGCTCCCCGAGTGGGACACCGCGGCACGGGTGGCGCTGCATCGCTGCGGGTTCCGCCTTGAGGGACGCCTGCGCTCAGCCCTGGAACCCGAGCCGGGGCTCTTTCGCGACGTTCTGGTGTACTCGCGGCTCGCCGTCGACACGGTCTACGGCCCGCACGGCTTCTCGGGGGTGTTGGATTCGATCCTCCCCACCAAGCGCGTCATCGCTCATGCCCTGTTCCGCGACGAGGTGGGCAACGTGCTCCTGTTGGAGACGACGTACAAGCAGGATTGGGAGTTGCCGGGTGGCGTGGTCGAGCCGGGTGAGTCCCCGCGCGTGGGCGCCATCCGGGAGATCGAGGAGGAGCTGGGCATCACCGTCGAGCTCGGCCAGCCGCTGCTGGTGGACTGGATGCCTCCCTATCTCGGCTGGTCGGACGCTGTGGAGTTCATCTTCGACGGCGGCACGATCAGCCCGTCGGTGGCGCAGGTGCTGGGCACCGATGACCGGGAAATCAAGGCCATCCACTGGGTGCCGGCGGCCGAGGTTGCCTCGCATGTCACGGAGCTGTCGGCCCGACGGATCGCACTCATGCTGAGCGGATTCCGGGGCTCCACCGAGGCCGGCCACCCCCTTTGACCGGCGAGGGCGTCAGCGCGCCTGGTGCGGGAACCCCTTCTGCGCGGCCTTGGCCACCTTCGCAAACTGGCGTCGGTCCGACCAGGCTCCGATCAAACCGCCCAGGCCGGGGATGGCCTTGCCGAAGAGCCGGAAGGAGCGAAGCCCGAACCGCTTGAGCAGGCGGACACCGATCGCCTTGGTCAGCTCCGACATCTTGGGGCCAGGCAGCCGCTTGACGATCTGCTTCGTCGCCGCGCCGGCGATCGGGCCGAGCCCGACGTGGTCCAGCACATCACCGGACTCTTCGCCCACGAGCGACGCGAGCACGCGGGCCCGCACCTCATCGTCCTCGACGTTGTAGCCGCGGATGGTGGCGATGGCCCCCACCATGCGGGTGGCCTGGACGTAGAACTCCACCACGTTGGTGGGCAGCAGCACGGGCAGCGTGGCGAACCCGCCGAGGCCGGTCAGGAAGCCGCCAGCCGTGGCGCCGCGACGGTGCTGCCGGATGACATCCTCGATGGCCGCCTCTCGATTGCCGTTGTTGGCGTCCAGGGCCTTCGCAGCCACCTGTCGCGCTGACGAGAACGCAGCCTTTCCATCCAGGCCGATGTCTCGGAACATCCCCACCATCTTCTCGAGGTCGATGACCGCCATGACGTAACTCCCGTCAATCCACTCGGCGCTGGCTAGCGCTGATGCGACAAAACCTTCCCTTATCCGGTGCGGTCGTGCAAGTGTTGATTCTGGGTATCCCCCCTCACATAGCGAAAGAGAGATCCCATGAAGAACGCACGCGGTCTGATGACCTCCCCCGCGAAGACCCTCTCCCCGGCAGCCACTCTGACCGACGCGGCGGCTGAGCTCGCCCGCGCCAACGTCGGCTCCATGCCGATCGTCGACGGCAACATCCTCGTGGGCGTCATCACCGACCGCGACATCGTCGTCAAGGGCCTCGCCGAGGGTCATGATCCGGCCACCACGAGCGTCGCCGACGTTGCCACCACCGGCGTCGTGAGCGTCGGCCCCGACGCCGACGCGGAGGAAGTGGCCCGCCTGCTGGCCGACCACCAGATCCGCCGCATCCCCGTCGTGGAGGCCGGCGAGGTTCTCGGCGTCATCTCGCAGGCGGATGTCGCGCTCGAGCTGGACAACTCCACCGCCGGCGAGGTCGTCGAGAAGATCTCGCAGTAACCCATCTCGCGGTGGCAACCGGCCACGCGCGGCTCGGGCCCGGCAGCATCTCACGGTGCCGTCGGGCCCGAGCTGTGTCCTCACCACATAAGTCTCGCTAGGGTGGATCGTGTGGCAGTGACACCAGCATCGACGTATCGGCTTCAGCTCAACGCAGATTTCACGTTCGACGACGCCGTAGAGCAGGTGCCCTACCTGTCTGCTCTGGGCATCACGCACATCTTCTGCTCGCCGATTCTTCAGGCGGCACCGGGATCCATGCACGGCTACGACGTCGTGGATCATTCGCGCATCTCCGAGGAGTGCGGCGGCATCGACGGCTTTCGTCGCTTGGCACGGGCGGCCAAGGACGCAGGCCTCGGTCTGGTCGTCGACGTGGTCCCCAACCACATGGCCGTGCCCACGCCGCTGTGGCTGAACGCAGCCCTGTGGGACGTCCTACGCTCCGGCCCCGAATCCGAGTTCGCCCGCTGGTTCGACATCGATCTCACCGGTTCGCGCGCAATCCTGATGCCGGTGTTGGGTAGGCGGATCGGCGAGGAGCTCGCCGACGGATCCATCGCCGTCACGGAGCGTGAGATCGCTGGGCGCCAGGAGCGGGTGGTGGCCTACCACGACCACGTCTTCCCGATCCGACCCGGCACCGAAGATCTCCCCTTGGCAGAACTACTCGATCAGCAGTGGTACCGGCTCGCGTACTGGAAGGTGGGCAGCGAGGAGCTGAACTACCGACGGTTCTTCGACGTCGACACGTTGGCCGCGGTCCGCGTCGAGGATCAGTGCGTGTTCGACGCCAGCCACGCGCTGCTACTCGAGCTCTACTCAGAGGGCCTCATCGACGGCTTCCGCATCGACCACCCCGACGGCTTGGCCACGCCGCGCGGCTACCTGCAGAAGCTGCAGCGCGCCACTGGCGGCTGCTGGGTCGTCGTCGAGAAGATCCTCGAACCGCATGAGACACTGCCCGAAGGCTCTCGATGCGCGGGCACCACCGGCTACGACGCCTTGCTGCGGGTGCACGGGCTTTTCCATGAGCCCAACCAGCTCCCCATCTTCAACGACCTGTGGGAGCGCGTCGCTGCGCCCGAAGCCTGGTTCGGCACCACGCTGCTGAAGGCCAAGGATGAGACCATCCGCACGATGCTCTTCGCTGAGGTCAACCGTCTCACCTCGATCGCCGTGGCCATCTGCGAATCAGACCTGCGGCTTCGCGACCACACCCGGCGCCAGCTGGGTAGAGCCATCGCCGCGCTCCTGACCCAGATGGACCGCTACCGCGCCTACCTCGAGCCGAGCCTGCCCGCGCCGGCCGCCGAGAGGGCCGTCGTGGAAGCGGCCGCCGACCGCGCACGCGTCGATCTCGCCGCCGACGAGCAGGCAACCTTGGACCTGATCGTCGCCTTCGTCTGCGGCGACCTGGGCACAGGCGACGGCGGCGGCGCCGAAACCCTACCCCCGGTCTCCACCGATGCCGTCACCTTGGAGGTTCCGAGGACGGAACCGGGGCCCCTCGATCTCCGCGCTGAGTTCATGGTGCGCTTCGCCCAAACCTGTGGGCCGGTCATGGCCAAGTCCAAGGAGGACACGGCCTTCTACCGGTGGAACCGGTTCGTCGCCGTCAACGAGGTGGGCAGCGAGCCGACGGTGGTGGGCATCTCACCGGACGGCTTCCACACGTTCGCGGAGCAGATCACGGCCCACTGGCCCGAGACCATGACCACTCTCTCGACACACGACACGAAGCGTGCCGAGGACGTCCGCAGCCGCCTCGCCGCGTTCCTCGAGCACGCCCGCTCATGGGAGGCCTGCGTCGCGGAACTGCGTGCGGCCACCGAGCATGTGCGCTCCCCTATGGTCGACGGCTCCACCGAATTGCTCGTGTGGCAAACCATCGCGGCCACGTGGCGCCTTCCCGGCACCGCCGATGGCGCCGAGCCCATCTCCGCCCACCGACTGGCCGGCTACCTGACCAAGGCCATGCGGGAGGCGAAGCTCCACACCCTGTGGACCGAGCCCAACGAGGCCTACGAGGGCGCCGTGCAGGAACTCGCAGCCTTCGCCCTCACTGACGAGCGCTGCGCCGCTGCGCTCGACCATTTGACCGAGGTCACGCTCGAGTCCGCCCGATGCACGATCCTGGGGTCCAAGCTGCTCCAACTGACGATGCCCGGCGTGCCGGACGTGTATCAGGGCTGCGAATTGGTCTCCCTCTCCCTCGTCGATCCGGACAATCGCCGCGAGGTGGATTTCGCCCACCGAGCCGCCCTCCTGGAGTCACTGCCCGAGACCGCGGGCGAACTGGACGCAGAGAAGCTGCTGGTCACGTCGCGCGCCCTGCGCGTGCGCCGAGACCACGCCGACGCCTTCCGGGGCGACTCCGCCACCTACGCCCCTGTGCCGACCACGAGCGGACACGCGGTCGCCTTCGCCCGCAGCACTGCCGACGGCGAGTGGTCGGCGATCACCGTGGTGACGCGGCTTCCCCACGTTCTGGCCGAGCGCGGCGGGTGGGGTGACCATCAGGTGATCCTCCCCGAGGGCACCTTCCTCGACGTGATGTCCGGCCGCACCCTCGAGGGCGGCGCCCGCGCCTTGGCCGATGTGTTGAGCGAACTTCCCGTGGCGCTGCTGGTGAGCGCATGATCCCCGAGCTCTGGGCCCCACGGGCCGCGACCGTTGACCTGATCGTCGGCGACGAGCGTCACGAGTTGCCGCCGTCGCCCGATCGTCCGGGCTGGTTCGAAGGACGTTCCCAGCTGGCCCCCGGCACCCGGTACGGGTTCAGCCTCGACGGCGGCCCCACGCTGCCCGACCCCCGATCCCTGTCCCAGCCCGACGGCGTCCACGGCCTCAGCCGTGTGGTGGACCCAGCGCTGTTCACCCGCGACCTGCGCTGGCCCGGTGCCAACGTCCGGGGCCAGGTGCTCTACGAACTCCACGTCGGCACGTTCACCGAGGCCGGCACCTTCGACGCCGCCATCGAGCGGCTCAGCCACCTGGTCGCCACGGGGGTGGAAGCCGTCGAGATCATGCCCGTGGCCGCCTTTCCCGGGGAGCGCGGTTGGGGCTACGACGGCGTCGGCCTGTACGCGGTGCACGAGCCCTACGGCGGTGTTGAAGGGCTCGTGCGATTCGTAGACGCTTGCCACGAACGAGGGCTGTCCGTCGTGCTCGACGTGGTGCACAACCACCTCGGCCCCGAGGGGAACTACCTCAGCGCGTTCGGCCCCTACTTCACCGACCGCCACACCACGCCGTGGGGCGAGGCCGTCAACTTGGATGGCCCGGACTCGGCGCCCGTGCGCCAGTTCCTTCTCGAGTCTGCGCGGCACTGGCTGGTGAGCGTCGGCGTGGATGCGCTGCGTCTGGACGCCGTGCACGCCCTCAGTGACGACTCCGATTATCACTTCCTGGCGGAGCTCTCGGACGCCTCGATGGCGTGGGCCCAGGAAGTTGGCCGACCACTGGTGTTGATCGCGGAGTCAGACCTCAACCAACCTGACACCGTCTCCCCCGTTGGATCCTCCCGCGATGCCGTCGGCATGGACGCCCAGTGGGCCGACGACGTCCACCACGCGCTCCACGCCTTCTTCTCCGGCGAACGACAGGGCTACTACGGCGATTTCGGCGACGCCTCCACCGTCGCCAAGGCATTCGAGCGGGTCTTCAACCACGACGGCACCCACTCCACCTTCCGCCACCAACTCTGGGGTGCCCCCGTCGAGGCCGACTCTCCGCACTACAACGGGCACTCGTTCGTCGCCTTCCTCCAGAACCACGATCAGGTGGGCAACCGCGCCGTCGGTGACCGATTCGCCCAGCACGCCTCCCCAGACTTGCAAGCCGCTGCCGCCGCCGTCTACCTGCTCGGCCCCTACACGCCGATGATCTTCATGGGCGAGGAGTGGGCCGCCTCAACCCCCTTCCCCTACTTCAGCCACTTGGGCCCGGAACTCGGCCCGCTCGTTACCGCTGGGCGCTCAGCTGAGTTCGCAGCCATGGGGTGGGACGTGCCCACTCCGGATCCCCAAGATCGAGACACGTGGCGTTCGGCAGTGCTGCGCTGGGATGAGCTGTGGGAGCCGGAGCACGCCCGGATGCTGGCGTGGTACCGCACGCTGACCGCGCTGCGGCGGGCCGAGCCGGATCTGCACAACCCGGCCTTGGGGCAGGCCCGCGCGCACGTCGTCGACGACGTCACGTTGCTGCTGCGCCGCGGCGCGTTCGACATCGCGTTGACCCGCAGCCCGAACGCCGAGGTGCAGGTGTCGCCGGAGGCGGCCGTGGTCGCGGCATGGACCGAACCCGAACCGCTCGGCGGGGGCCGCTTCCTGTTGCATGGGCCAACCGCGGTGGTGTTTCGCAGCCAGCGAATCGCCTGACTTTCCCCGGTGCGGCAAGATGGACTTCATGACTGATGCGAACTTCTCCCGTCCCGGTGCCGTCGACCTGTCCTCGCTCTCGCAGGAGGGCTCCGGCGCGGCGGGCTATGTCACCACGGTGACGGAGGCCGACTTCCAGGCGCTTGCGGGCAAGTCCGTCCAGCACCCGGTCATCCTCGAGTTCTTCTCCCCTCGTGACCCGAACGGTCCGGCCGTCTCCTCCGCCCTGTCCGAACTGGTGAACGCCGCCGGCGGCAAGTTCCTGCTCGGGCGGGTGGACGTCGACGCCGAGCCCCGCTTGGCGCAG
>DYZF01000175.1 GCA_020741375.1 Tessaracoccus flavescens | reverse complement strand
TGACCGGCGTGATTCGCCGGGCCGATGGCAAGACGCGACATCATGAACCTCCGTGAGCGGCAACTGATTCAGGCTATCGCACCGCGGTGTGGCCCTACGCTGGGCGCGCGGCCCGCTCCCTATACTGCGATGGTGACAGCTTCTGCCAGCAACCGCCCCATTCCCCGGCTGGAGTGGTTCGTCGACGCGCTGGTCCTCTTCCTTCCGTCGCTCGTGACGGTGGCGCTCTACCTGCCGAGTGGTCTGCTGATGCCGGCACGTATCGCCACCTTGGCGCTCGCCGCCCTCGCGGTCACGGAGTTGATTCGACGGCGCGCGCTTCCGGCCCGCGGCATCGCCCTCGGCGCCCTCGCGTTGTTCGCTGTAATCGGGGTGTTCGGGCTGGTCGGCTTGGTGCGCTACAGGGGCGACACGTCGATCGCCGAGGCCGTCCAGATGGGATTCATCGGACTCACTGTGCTGGCGCTGGCCGTGGTCACCCGTCGACGGCGAACCGTCGTGGCGCTTGTGTGGGGCTGGCTCGCCGCAGCGGGTCTCGCGGCTGTCGTCGGTGTGTGGGAGCTCGCCACCGGCCACCATCTACCCGGCAATTCACCGGCGCAGAAGTATGGGCATCTGCCGGGATGGAACGAGATCTCGTCCTTCTTCGACAATCCCAACTTGTACGCCTACTTCCTGTGTCTGGTCCTGCTGTTGCTGCCCGCCGCCTGGGAGCTGACCACAACTGGATGGCTGCGCTGGTCGCTGGTCGCGGGAGGTGCCTTGCTGGCCTACCTACTGGTTGCCACCAACGGCCGCATGGCCCTGTTCACGCTCATCATCGGAGCCGCTTGGTGGGCGTTGCGAAAGGGATGGGGTCGGATCGCCGTCGTCGCCGGCATCGCACTGACGGTCATCACCATGGCCCTGAAGCTACCTCCCGGCTGGACGGTGTACCGATTCGCCTACGTGGCGTTGGACGGCCTCCAATGGGAGGGCAAGTCGACGTGGGTGCGGGCCCAGATGGTGAGGTCGGGCTGGTGGATGACGCAGGAAAGCGACTACCTGGGCGTGGGGCCAGGCGGGTACGCCGTGCAGGCTTTCCACCCAGACAACCCCTACAAGTATGAGCAGCTGAACAACGCCCACTGGGGCATGGTGGAAGTGATGGCCGAGTACGGCGTAGTGTCGCTGATCGCCGTGTTGGCCGCTTTGATCGTGGCGTTGGTTTTCATCGCCAAGTCGCTGCGGGCCCTGCCATCGACGGCCCGCTTCGACCGAGCCGTCGCCCACGCGGCGGGGATTTTGGCGTTGACCGTCCCCGTGATCTCGATCTCCCACTCCACCTGGCTGAGGCAACCCCTGACCGCAGTGCATCTGGGCACGCTGGCGGCCCTCCTGACATGGACGGCGATCAGCGCCCGTCGGGCGGGAGCACAGTGATGGCTTCGCTGAAGGAACGCCTCCGCGGCAACGAGTTCCTCCGCCATCTACTGACTTTGATGAGCGGCACCGCCGTCGCACAGATTCTGCCCATCGCTGCGTCGCCCATCATCACACGCCTGTATTCGCCGGCTGAGATGGGCGTCTACACGCTGTTCATGGCCTTCGTCACTGGCCTGCTGACCATTGCCACGTGGCGTTACGACCTCGCGATCGTCCTGCCCAAACGCGTTGAGGACGCGCGGGCACTGGTCAAGCTGTCGAACCGCCTCAGTGCCATCACCTGCCTCGTCCTGGGCCTAGGTCTGTTTATCGCGTCTGGGCCGATCACCGAGGCCATGGGCACCCCGGAACTGAAGCCGTGGCTGGCCTTTGCCGGTGTTGTCGCATGGGCCTATTCGCAGGTGTCGATCTTCAACTACTGGTGCAACCGCAACAAGTACTACAAGCTGATGAGCGTCAATCGGATCGGCCAGTCGGTCACGACCACGGGCACTCAACTGGGCTTCGGCGCCGCCTCTCTCGGCACAGCCGGGCTAGTCATCTCCACCTTCCTCGGGCAACTGATCGCAGCTGGAAACCTGTTCCGCAAGACCAGACACGAGATCTACGGACAGCCGACGTCGTCGATGCGGGCCATGATGTCCGAACACAAGAAGCTCCCGCTCATGAACGCCCCCACGGCCGTGCTGGACGCGGTGCGCCTGCAGGGCACGCAACTCCTCATCGGCACGTTCTTCACCACCGCGGCGGTTGGCCAGTTCGGGCAGGCGTGGAAGCTCCTGCAGACCCCAGCGGGTTTGATCAACTCCAGCCTGACGCAGGTGTTCTTTCAAAAGATGGCGGTCACTAAGCGCGGCGACATGTCACGCGTGGTCAGGAACGGCATCGTCCGTTCCGCCCTAGTCGGAATCGTGCCCTTCGTCCTGATCTACCTGTTGTCGCCGCCATTGTTCCCGATCATCTTCGGTGAGCGGTGGGCGCTGGCCGGTCAGATCGGAGCGGCGCTGGTGCCCTGGCTTTACCTGAACTTCATCACCTCCCCCATCTCGATGCTGTTCATCGTGACGAAGCGGCAAGGCACCGTCTTCTGGTTTGGTCTCCCGTTCACCGCGGCACCGTTGGCGCTCTTGTGGTTCCTGCACGACGATGTCCTCACCACCGTGATGTGGCTCTCGTGGCTGATGGCGGGGCTGCTCGTCATCTATCTCGTGCTGGCCCTGTGGGTTGCGCGCGGATACGACAAGGGCGAGGAACACCTCCACGCGGAGGAACTAACCATTGAGGAGGCCGACCTAGAAACGGAGGCTGCCGACGACGTTGTCGACAAGCCGGAGGGCGCTTGAGTTTCTGTCGGCGACCCTCGCTAATCTGTCCACAGAATCGAGAACCTCGCAGGCATAGGTGTCACGGGGATCTCATGACAGATCGAAGGAACCATGAAGCGCACCCTCCGCGCCATCGCCGCTCTCTGCTTGGCCACAGCAGGCGTCGTGGCCGCAAGCCCGGCCGCCTGGGCAGACACTGCCCCTCCCACCAAAGTGCATGGGGACCACACCGGCGACTATCGCGCGGACATCCTCGCCACCTCCACGGATGGCAAGCTCATGATGTTCCAAAGCAACAACACGGGGCGCCTCACCGAAACCGGGCCGTATGACGACAGTGAGAACTGGAGCGACGTCACGGCCATCGCCCAGTACGACGTCAATTTCCTCGGCTACACGGATGTGCTGGTGCGCCGCAGCAATGGAGGTCTGTACGACTTTTTTGGCACGGGCACCTATGTCGACGGCACCTACAAATCGGTCTTGGGCACCTACGGCAGCCCCGTGGGCCGCAACTGGAACGCCATCGACTCGATCATTCCGATCACCCACAACGATGGCGCCTCCCAGCTCATCGCCCGCAACCGTCTAGACATGAAGCTGTACCTGTACGACTGGGTCTTCGATGCCGACTACAACCTGGTGCTTCAGGGCCGCGGCGTCATCGGCACTGGTTGGGGAGGCATGCGCCAACTCTTCTCGCTCGGCAATTTCTGCGGCGACGCCAACCCAGACCTCATCGGCGTCCACAAGACCGGCCTCCTCTACTGCTATGCCCTCGATGCCCGGGGCCGAACCGCCGAGGGGGTCCGTATCGGTCACGGATGGAACAACTTCCAGACCGCCTTCTCCCCTGGCGACCTGAACGGCGACGGCCTGCGCGACCTGGTCGGAATCCGCTCCGACGGCGCCACCTTCGGCTATCCCAACTTGGGCGGCAAATGGGGAGAAACCTACTGGCTGGCCAGCATCAACCTCAGCAGTTACACCGCGATCGGGTAGTGCCACTCCGGTGGGCGGGCGGTCGCGTCGCCCGTCAGCGCTCCACGACGAGTTGCAGCAGGAAGGTGTTGGAAGGTTATGGTGGAGCTGCCCTACCTTGGAGATGACGTGAAAGTGCTTGTCCGACGCCTGCTGACTGGTGTCACCATCACGGCGTTGGTGGGGCTCGTCGGCCCCGCCTACGCCGAAGAACTCACGCAACCCACTCCCTCTGCCACCGCCGAAGCCGGCCCGGAACAACCTTCCCCGTCGGAGGTGGCCCCCGAAGCCGAGGAGACTCCACAGGTCACGCAGGCGCCAACCGGCGAAGCGGCCGAGCCACCCAGCGGTGGCCCGGCCGTGGAGGACCCGCTCGAAGACGACGCACCAACCACTGAAGGCAACGGGCCCGCCGACGAGGCGGAGCCGGCTGGACAGACCCCCGTGCCGTCTTCTCCAGCGCCGCCCACCACCAGCCAGAGCGTCAATCCTGCGCCGGTGACACCGGAAACTCCGTCTGACTCACGCATCGTGGCGCCGATCGAAGGCCGAGCCGACGCGCTCGCCGCCGCCATCTCCGCGCCTGCGCTGACAGTCACGTCGTCTGTCTCCGGCGACTTCCTCCAAGCCGGCGTGGGCAACTACGTCTTCTCGGGTACCGCCGCACCTGGCCCGGTCACCATCTTGTGGCGCAACCTTGCCAACGCGAACACAGCCTGGCAGATCTCCCGGCAGACGACCGCGGACGCCACGGGCGTTTTCGGTGTGACGGCGCCCATCGGCCCGTGGGCCGCAACCATCGATTGGAGTGCGGTCTCCGGCACTGACGCGGAGGCGCCGCGGTCGAACGTGGTCACGACTGTGGTGCGTCCGGCAACCTCTCTCAAAGTCAGTTCCTCCGTA
>DYZF01000174.1 GCA_020741375.1 Tessaracoccus flavescens | reverse complement strand
GTGGAGCGGATCGCCCCCGCGACCTACACCGCGAAACCGGACCACATTCCGTTGGACGATCCCTGGTCCCCACGGCTCGAGGAAGCAGCGATGGCCTTCGCGACCGCCCTCTACGGGCCAAGAGTGCCGGTGCTCTACGGGCTTGGCGCCGCCAGATTCCACCATGCCATCCCCCGCGCCATCGGGGTGACGGTCGTCGCTGTCCCTCAACAGCACCGCCCAGTCACACTAAGTTCTGGCGGTCGCGTCATATTCACGAAGGTCGACACCGACGGGCTGCAGGCGCGCGCCGAGACCGGCGAACTAGGGAGATTCTTGGTCACTACGGTCGAGCAGACTCTGGTGAACCTAGTCGAGCGCCCCGAACTGGGCGGCATGCCGCATGAGGCCGCAGCCGCGACCCGCGCCCTCCGAGAGATGGCCGACCGGACCACACTCGAGAAACTCAAGACCAGCACGCGGTTCGCCCTCGCCCTACGGGAGCTCACTCAGTGACGGCCAAATCTGCGAGGAGCTGGACTCCTCCTGCAAGCCTTAGCGCCACAGGTGCATACGACAAGTACGAACTCAGCCCAGAGGACGCGCGACGCATGGTGAGCACTTCGGTGTCGCGCGAAGCCAGGTCGAGCACGATTTCGTCGTTTCGCACGCCATCGCTGCACTCGAACCGCATGCGGACCACTTCGTCTACTTCGGCGGCACGGCGCTGAGCCGAACGATTCTTGATGGGCTCCGGCTGTCCGAGGACCTCGATCTGCTCTCCGTAGGGCCGCGCATGCTAGCCGCAGAGAAGCTCCATGAAACCCTCACCAATTCCTTGGAGAGAACGTTCGGCGAGGTCATGGCGAACCCTCCGATGCCGCAGACGGCGAAGGACACCGGTCCCAGCTACTACACCATCGGCGGCAAGGTAGTACGCATCCAACCGCTCAACGGTCGGGACTATCCCGCGTGGCCGACCCAGACCAGTCAGGTGTCCCAGCGCCATGCAGGGCTGCCAGACGTTTCGCTGCGCACCTACACGCCGGCTGCCTTCACAGCCGCCAAGACGCTTGCATGGAGCGACAGCACCAGAAACGCACCTCGCGACCTCTATGACCTCTGGGCTCTTGCCGAGATGGGGCCACATCATCACCGAAGCTCTGGCCCTCTTCAGAAAGCACGGACCAACAGGCCGCAATAGCTCTCTAGCAAGGCCAGCTTCCGAGCACACCAAGCAGGGCAGCAAAGAAAATCAGGCCCCACCCACCCGCGGTGACTCCCAGTCGCCGGACGGACCGCGTCCGCTGCTCCTGCAGCGACTTCCCCAAAGCCTCGCTCAGCGCATAGATGTCCGTGTAGTTAATGCCCACCAGACTCCGCTCGAATCCCTGTTCCTCAGCAAACCGAGCCGCCGACTCTTGGCGCTCTTCCAACGCCGCCCGCACCTGAGCGAAGGCCGCGTCCGTCTCCCCCTTGAGATCCCGGCTCTGCTCCGCCCGCATCTCGATGAGCGCCGTCACGGCCTGATACAGGGAACCAATAAGCCACAGCAGGGCAGAGATGAAGAGAACCATGCGCCCATCCTGCATGGGAGCAGGCTCACGAACGAAAGACCTAGCCACACCCATTTACTCGGCCAGCCCCACCAACCCCCGCCAGCAACTACCGTCAAGGAATGAGAGCTCTCACCTGGCAGGCAAACGAGAAGGTCGTCGTGAAGGACGTCCCCGACCGCACGAT
Organism: Tessaracoccus flavescens; assembly: GCA_020741375.1. GTDB lineage: Bacteria > Actinomycetota > Actinomycetes > Propionibacteriales > Propionibacteriaceae > Arachnia > Arachnia flavescens_A. The sequence continues at coordinate 1,733 of DYZF01000174.1, read as the reverse complement.
CCTCCACCCCACCGACGCCATCGTCCGCGTCACCTCCACCGCCATCTGCGGGTCCGACCTTCATCTCTACGCCGTCCTCGCCCCCTACCTCCATCCCGACGACGTCCTCGGCCACGAGTTCATGGGCATCGTCGAGGAGGTCGGCCCCGATGTGCGCAACCTCCAGCCAGGCGACCGCGTGGTGGTCCCCTTCACCACCTCCTGCGGCCACTGCTTCCCCTGCAGCAAGGGCCTCTACGCCCAGTGCGACACCACACGCGACCACGAGCAGGACAACGGCGCCGCCCTCTTCGGCTACACCAGCCTCTACGGGCGCGTGCCCGGCGGGCAGGCAGAACTGGTCCGCGTCCCCCACGCCGACTTCGGCCCGGTCAAGCTCCCGCATGATCTGCCCGACGAACGGTTCCTCTACCTCTCCGACATCCTCCCCACCGCCTGGCAGGGCGTGAAGTGGGCGGCGACCCCCGACGGCGAAACCCTCGCCGTCCTCGGCCTCGGCCCGGTGGGCCAGCTGGCGATCCGCTCGGCGCTGCGACAGGGCGTCAAGCGCGTCATCGCCGTCGACCTCATCGACGAACGGCTCGCCCTCGCCGAGACCCACGGGGCGGAGGTCGTCGATATCCGCACCACCGACGACGTCGCCCAGACCCTGCGCGACATGACCGACGGCCGCGGCCCGGCCTCGGTGGTGGACGCCGTCGGCATGGAGGCGCACGGCAACCCAGTAGCGGAGAAGATCATCGGCGGCGTGACGCGCCTGCCCAAGCCGCTGGCCCGGCAGGCGATCGAGACCGCTGGCATCGACCGCTTGGCCGCCCTCCACACCGCTATCGACGCGGTGCAGCGCGGCGGCACGGTGTCGATCTCCGGCGTCTACGGCGGCATGGCAGACCCGATGCCGATGATGCAGATGTTCGACAAGGGCATCACCCTGCGGATGGGCCAGTGTCATGTGCGGCAGTGGACCGACGACCTCTTGGCGATCGCGTTCGAGGACGGCGACTCCATGGGCCTCGAAGCCCTCGCCACCCACCACGTCCCGCTCGACGACGCCGCCGACGCCTACCGCATGTACCAAGAGAAGTCAGACGGCTGCATCAAGGTCGTGCTCAAGCCGTAGGAACTCGTTCGCTGCAGGCGAGACGCTCTAGACCTTTCAAGAGCGCTAGCCAGTTGGGTTTCGGGAGTTTCGCGCATACCGTGGGCACCCGCGGCTCGGGGCGCACTCCCCCAAGTGTGGCCCCGGGAAGACACTGGCTCGAAGCCGCGACACCACACCCCCACCCCCTCGGGCGCGGATGCTCCCGGTGCGGCGTCGCGATGCCACGAGCAGGTCTTGGCGGTGCCGATCGTTCCGACGTCGGCACCGCCCCGCGTAGTCAGGCTAGAGCCATAGCCGCGAGGCGTCCCGGCCCCGACAGAAGCTAACCTCGACGCAAAGAACGACAGTCAACGAGGACTCCCGTGCGCTTCACTCGCCGCATCTGGTGCGTCTGGGCTGGGACCAACGAGATGTCGCAGAACCGGGCTGCTTGCCTGAAGTCAATTCGAACAACGAACGGGCATCTCGACGTTCACCTGGTGACGCCTTCCAACATTGCCGACTTCATCGTCGAGGGAAGCCCACTTCATCCCTGCTTTGAGCTGTTGTCCGATGTGCACCGGGCCGACTATCTTCATGCTTACCTGATGCATCATCAGTTAAGTCCCTCATAGTGGTGTAGCCCTCGGTG
>DYZF01000173.1 GCA_020741375.1 Tessaracoccus flavescens | reverse complement strand
GCGACGCAGTACAGCAGTGCCTGCAGCGGGTAGTGGGCCTGCATCATCGCCTCGGCCATCGCGTCCGGGGTGTAGTTGCCGACGAGCTGTTCCTCCGGATCGGCTCCCCCTAGGCGGTTGGTCTTGTAATCGACCACGACGAACCGCCCATCGTCCAGACGGAGGACACCGTCGATGGAGCCGGTGAGGAAGCCGTTGAGCACCGTGGGGGCCGCCTCTGAGGCGCCAAGCCGAGCGGGGTAGGCGTGGAGTGGATCCTCCTCATCCAAGTGTCGCCCCATCAGCTGGGCCAGTTCCGCGACGGTGCTGGGGGCACCGGCATCGCCCAGAGGTAGATCGAAATCAAGCTCGGGAAGCCGGTGGGCCAACGGGATGTCGCTGAGGGTTCCGCTCCATAGCGGCTCCAAGGGAGTGGTGGCCACCGCCTCGAGGGCCGCACCGAGCTGCTGGGCAGCGTCCGGATCCAAGCTGTGGAGCGCGCCCAACTCCGTCGCCAGATGGGTGGCGGACGTATGGAGGGTTGGTTTGTTCCATTGAAGGTGCTCGAAGGCCTCGTGGACCAAGGTGCCGAAGGCTGCTCCCGCGGGCAGGCCCGCCATCGGAGACGCGACGGCGAGACCCTCTGTGGCCGGTGCTTCCACCGGCACGTCGACGTCCGCCGCCTCATCGAGTGTGAGGGGGGCCGCCTCATGCAGGCCGTGAGTGATGCCGGAGTACGACGTGCGCACCCAGGTGGTGTCGATGGTGCGGCTGAACGTGGCGGCGGACAGCTGGGCGGGCTCTTCGCCGCCCAGAGTGGAGCCCTGAAAGGCGGTGGGCGACGGAGCCGTCATGTGCGAATCACTGACGCCGGGAATCGTCACAGGCTGCACACCGGCGAAGGGACGTTGTCCGTGATGACTCAGGAGCTCGGAGATGGCGCGGCGCCAGTCATCGCGACGAGGTGTGGACGTCAACTGCACATGCCAGGCGATGGCGAGGTACTTGGCTCGCGTGAACGCGACGTACAGCAGCCGCAATTCCTCTTCGAGCGACCCCTCAAGGCATTCCTTCCTCAATGCCCCCGTAGCCCTCGGCCCGACGTACAGGTGGCGAACGCCGTCGCGCACCACTTGGAACGGCTGCCACGGACGCGGCATGCTGCCGTCGACCTCGGGCAGCAGCACGATCGGGAACTCGAGCCCCTTGGCGGCATGAATGGTCATCACCTTGATGGAATCGTCATCGGCCGTGGCACGTACCGGGGCGTCCGGCGCCTGACGCTCTCCGTTGACCTCCATCAGGGAGACGAGGCCGGGAAGTGTGCGCTCGCCGCTGGCGATGAGCAGCTCGGCCAGTTGGTTGGCGTCTGACAAGAGGCGCTCCCCGGACGATTCCCTCAGCAGCCGTTCGTCGAGCCCACCCACTCGTAGCGTGGTGTGGACGGCAGCGACCCCGCCGTGCTCGAACTGCTTCACCAACCCGCGGATCGTTGCGCTGGCGTCTGCCGCTGCAGTGCCCTGCGGGTCCAACAGATCTGACAGAGAAACACCCAGCATGCTCGTCAACGCGGCCATGCGGATGGTGTCTTGCTTCGGGTCTGCCATGGCGCGCAGGAGCGAGAGCCACTCGCCGGCCATCGCGGACTTCCACACGCTCTGGCTCCCACCGATCGCGACGGGATAGCCGTACTGGCTGAGTGTTGAGCTGATGCTGGCTCCGACGGCCGAACTGCGGACGAGAATGACGATGTCTGACGGCTTCACACGACGTGCGCCGGCCGGCTGCAGGCCCGGAGCGTCCGGCTCATCGAGCAACGTGACGTCCTGGGACAAGAGGCGGTCCAAGACGTACATCATGTCGTGGGCGATGACCGTGTTGCGATCCACGCCGTCGTCATGGTCGCGGCGCCGCAACCACACCTGCGCGTGGCCGACGCCGTCGATGCGCGGGCTCACATGGTGCGCCGCCACCGGTTCGACGGTGACGCTGGCCCCACCCAGTTCGGCTTGGCCGAACAGATTGACGACTCCGTCGACGACGCCCTTGTCCGAACGGAAATTAGTGCCGAGGGTCTCCACCTGAGCCAGATCCTTGGCCTGCAGGTAGGCACTGATGTCGGCGCCACGGAAGCCGTAGATCGACTGCTTGGGATCGCCGATGAGGATGGTGGTGCGCTGTGGATGCGCGAAGGCGGCTTCGATAATCTGCCACTGGAACGGATCGGTGTCTTGGAACTCGTCCACGAGTACAACGGGAAAGCGGTGCCGTAGCCGGCCGATCGCGAGGCTGCCGGTGTCTGGATCTGTCAAACCGCGCTGAAGACGAAGCGTGATGTCGTCGTACGTGCAGATGCCTTCAGCGACCTTGCGCGACTCGTACAGGTCGCGTACGTCCACCGCAAACTCGTAGTACTCACGCGTGTGGGGCTCAGGTGGGAGGAGCGGCAACGGTGAATCACAGACGGCTTCACCGATGGTGAGCGCGTCGCGGGGAGAAAATGGGGGAGTTTCGCTGCTGCGGTAGCGGCGGATGTACACGTCGTGTGTGCACTGACGGATCAGATCCTGCGGCTCGTCGCGCACTATCTCAGCCGGGTCCCAGTCTCCCAGCACCCCCAGCTCCTGCAGCATCGATTGGCAGAAGGAATGCGTCGTGACGATCGTCGCCTCGTTGAAGTGACTCAGCGCAGCGCGCAGCCGTCGGGCATACAAGCCGGCATCTGGGCTGTCGGCGAGCAGCAGGTCTACTGGATCGTCGCCTGCAGAGGCGGGGAGTCCTGCTTCGCGCTCTTCCAGATACGCCACAGCCTGACCCAGGCGGTCGTACACCCGGCTCCGCAACTCAGTGGTGGCATGGCGGCCAAAGGTGATCAACAACAGGTCTGTGATCTTGATGTCTCGCTCAGCCACCAATCGAACCGCCAGAGCGGCGATGGTGTAGGTCTTTCCGGTTCCGGCGCTGGCTTCGAGCAGGGTGGTGCCGGAGGGGAGAGGACCGGTGATGTTGAACGTCATTCTTCTTCCCCCACTCGGCTGGCCAGCGGCGAATAGAGATGGACCGCCCACGCGCGGAAGCCCGACGGCTCACCGTTGTGTGGGTCTGAACTGACGAGCGGTTCGTCGGTGAGATCCGACAGGCTCGGTTCGTAGAACAGCTGCCACGCAGTGGGTTGTTCCCGGGTGCCATAGCCGGGCCATGGGTTGTTACGCCGCTCACCGAGGACACCGGCCCAGTCGGCTTCCACCACGCGGTTGGCCGCCGCTTGGCGCGCGTACTTGATGGCCAGGACGGCTGGTGCCGGGATGAGCCGATGCTGGCCTGCGACGTAGGCCTCCACCAAGGTGGTCAGGTTCGCAAGGGCCTCGTGCTCGTTCATCGTGGGCAAGCTGGTGCTCAGGTGATCCAGCGCGCCGTACTGGCCATTGGTCAACTGATGCAGGCGTCCCTGATGTGGTTGGCCTGACGCAGCCAGTGCCAGAGCGTCCAGCCACGGGGCGAGGATCTTGTCGATCCCCTTGCTGGGGGTGAGCCCGATCACTTGGCCCCCGCGCGTCACCACCTTGTCGACCACATGGGTGGTGGAACCATCGGCCAGCGTGATGGTGAGGTTGATGGCGTGCTGGGCGGTGGGGCGGCTCCAGTCGGACTCAGCGTGCTCCCAGAGTTCGCGCGCGCCCTGCTTCGCCTTGTCCAGCGCCACGCCGCCGAGCGCGTCGGGCGGCAGTACTTCCCGTTCGCGGTACTCGGCTTCGACGTCGGTGACGGTCAGGCCGGCTTCGACGGCTTTGACCAGATCGTTGGTCACTTGCCACTGGCTGAGGGAATCGAGAGTCAGGGGCACGTCGTCGTCGAGTTGAGCCTCCCGGTAGAGCCGGACGCCCAATGTCGATCGGAGGAAGGCCTTTGCCGGGTCCGTGAGGAAAGCCTCCAACTGCTTCAGCGTGATTTGGGAGGGCGTCGACAGGATCGGGGCAGTCCGCGCGACCTCGCGGCGGCGGCGGGCGGGTGATGGCTGGGAAGAGGCCCTGCGACGGCGCGCCACAGCACCGTGAAGCGCAGCGCGATCGTAGCTTCGCCCGGAGGTGAAGTTGGCCTCGGCCGTAGCGGTGGCGGGATGCTGCACCTGACTCGGCGTGACACCGAGAGATTCGAACAGCCACGAGAGAGCCACTGGCGTGGCGATGGCCTCGTTGGTGTGGGTGGACCTGGATTCGCTCACCACAATCAGCTGTGAAGCGGCCTTCGCATGGCTGAGCAACTGGCCGAGCTTGCGTGCGCGCAGGTTGGGGGTGGCGTCACCGAGATCCACCGATTCGGGCAACTGCTGGTTGCGGCCAGGCACGACGTCGTCCGTGATGCCCAGAAGAGCCACCACCTTGAACGGGACGTGCTGCAACTCTCCGAGACCGACGACCGGCATCGAGCCGTTGCCCGCCGCGAGTCTCGCCCGCAGGGGCTCGGCCGCATCCGCGAGCAGAGCCGCGAACTCGTGGGCGGTGAGTTGCGTGTCGCGCCCGGCATGATCCGAGGCGAAGCGCGCCAGCGTGGCCTGCGCATGCAGGATCTGCCACGCATCGTCGAAGGGGAGCCCGAACAGCTCCGTGATCGCTTGCTTGCTGACCACCACCCAGTCCGTGATGGTGCGCGTCTGCGCGGTGTCGGCAGCGAGCTTTCGGAGGCGTGAAATCACCTCGGCCAAGGACCCCACGATGGACATATCGCTGGAGGTGACCGCCTCCGTGCCCGAGATTGCCAGCCCGGCGCTGACGCCGGTTGGGACGGCGAGCCCCACCAACAGGCGATCGAGCCCACGCATCCACGTGCTCTGGTTGATGCCGTCGAGGTGGAAGAGCTTGCGGTGTTCGCCGTCCAAGCCCCAATGAACGCCTGCTCCGGACACCAGATCTGTGAGTGCCTGCCGATCCGTGAAGTGCCAGCGGTGGGCGATGGGTGGGGCCAGCAGGAGTTCGAGAAGCCCGGACGCCGTGGCGCGACTCTCGCGGAGGCGTAGCAACGCCACGATCAACGAGAGCACCGGGTTGGCGGCTTCCCGTCCGACGGGTTGTACCCGCAAGCCGCGGCCCGGGTGCGCGTCGGGCCCGGCGGGCCTGAAAGTGGCGTCGAGAAGATGCAGGTATCGGTCTGGTTGCGGGCAGACGATCACCACGTCTCTGGGCTCCAGAGTTTGATCTTCGTCGAAGGCTGCGGTGAGTGCCTCGCGCAGCACTTCGACCTGCCTCGCCGGCCCGTGCGACCCGTGAACGGCGACACGCGGAGAGCCTGCGGGGGCATCGTCGAGCTCGGAGGTGGATTCGGCCAGTTCCGAGGCCCATTGATCACCAGGGGTGTGCGACGGCTGGTAGGCGATCACGCCTCCCGAGGAGGACAGCGCCGAGAGCACCTGGTGTTGAGGGGCAGTGAGGTGATCGACGGCCAGCAGCAGCGTCGGAACGGTGAACGATGCGGCCGCCTCCGTCATCGCGGAGAGGGATTCTCCGGGGTCGATCTCTAGGACGCTGCAGGCCGTGCGCAACAGTTCGGGCTGCCACGCGAGGTGCTCCGGCAGCGCCTCGCCGTTGAGGCCGGCATCCTCTCCCGCCAGCCACGACTCGATGAGTTGGGGCGCCAGATCGAAGTAGGAGCGAAACAGTCTGGCCAGTCTGGTGGCCGTTGCGCGCCGTCGGCCAGGGCGCGCCGACACGGGAGACAGCGCCCGCCCCATGACACCGAACTGTTCGCCGACCGGGGCCAATGAATCCCAGACCGCCAAATCGAATGCGGAGCCCAACCATTGGGAGCGCTCGCGGACGACGCCCGCCTTCTCGGCGAGCGAACGCATCAGGTCTGCGGGGGAGAGGAAGTCGGTCCCGGCTGAGATTCCGAGCCGGCGGGCCACCTCTTGGCCGACGATTCGTCCGGTGGCGCGCGAAGCCACGACGACCCTGGAGCGTAGGAAAGGATCCGTCTGCTGCGACTTCAGTTCATCGGTGAGGGCGTCCATCAAACCAGCCCATGATGCCCCCCGAATCAGCTGCAGCCCCATCTCTTGCGGCCCCTTTCCCTACGTGTGGATCACCCTACTAGCGGCCTCTGACAGATTGGTTCCGCTTCGCTTTTGTCAGAGGGTGCGGACACAATGGCCACTGTGAGCGACCAGATTCTTGATGCCCTGGACCCGGAGCAGCGACGGGTCGCGACGCTGCTCGATGCCCCTGTCGTGGTCTTGGCGGGTGCCGGCACGGGCAAGACTCGAGCCATCACCCACCGGATCGCTCACGCTGTCCAGCAGGGGCGTTACAACCCGACGGCGACGCTGGCGGTCACCTTCACCACACGTGCGGCGGGAGAAATGCGCTCAAGGCTGGCAGGGCTCGGCGTGCGCGGGGCGCAGGCACGGACGATTCACTCGGCCGCCCTCCGGCAGTGCCAGTTCTTCTGGCCCCGTGCCTACGGTGTGGAGTTTCCCCGCGTGGCGGACAACACCTTCGGGCTGGTGGCCCGTGCCGCGCACCAAACCTTGGGCAGCTCAGACACCGCGCTCGTCAGAGATTTGGATTCCGAGATCTCGTGGGCGAAAACCAGCAACGTGAGCGCAGCGATGTATCCGGAGATGTCGCGAGGACGCAGCGTCAACGGGGCCAGTCCGGCGCAGGTGGCAGCTGTGATGGCCCTCTACGAGAAGCAGAAACTCGCCGATGGGTCGGTGGATTTCAACGACATCCTGATGTGCAACGCCGTGCTGCTCAGCGAGCACGAGGAGATCGCAGCCACCATTCGCCAGACCTATCGGCATTTCGTCGTCGACGAGTATCAAGATGTGAGCGCCCTCCAACACCGGCTCATCTCGTTGTGGGTCGATGGCCGCGACGACGTGTGCGTCGTGGGCGATGCCAATCAGGCGATTCACTCCTTCGCCGGAGCGGACGCCGCCTACCTCGTGGGGTTCGCCCACGAGTTCCCGGCGGCCCAGACGGTTCGGCTCACCCGCAACTACCGCTCCTCCCCACAGGTGATCGAATCGGCCAACAAGGTGCTGGGGATGCGCTCCGGCGCGTCGGGAGCACTGCGTGCCACCCGCGATGAGGGGCCCGCCCCGCAGTTTCACAGCGCTGCGACGGAGGCGGCCGAGGCCGAGGACGCTGCAGAGTGGCTCCGGCAGCAACACCGCGACGGGATTCCATGGTCAGAGATGGCCGTCTTGTACCGCATCAACGCCCAGTCGCCGGCGCTCGAGGCCGCGCTCACGGAACGCAACATCCCCTACACCGTCCGGGGAACTGAGCGCTTCTACGACAGGGCCGAGGTGCGTCAGGTGCTCATGGAGCTGGGACGAGGGGCGGCTGGCGAGGCGGCAGAGTCCTCCGCGGTCGAGGCCCTAGACCAGGTGCTGTCCGGCCTCGGCTGGCGCACAGAGGCGCCCGCGGGGCAGGGGCGCCAGCGTGAACGCTGGGAGTCGCTCACGGCACTGCGCACGATGCTCCACGAGGAAGCGGCACGCAGGGAGGCGTGGACGCTCAGCGAAGCCTCCGCGTGGCTCCAGGAACGCGCATCGTGGCAAGCCAGCCCGGTGGCCAATGCGGTGACGTTGGCGACGCTGCATGCCGCGAAGGGCCTGGAATGGGAATCCGTGGCCATCATCGGCGTCAAGGAGGGGATGATTCCCTTCGTCTTGAGCCAGGAGGAGCCGGCCCTCTCCGAAGAACGACGCCTGCTCTACGTCGGGTTCACCAGGGCGAAGCGACACCTTCGGGTGAGCTGGGCAGCCGGGCGGGGGAGCGCAACGCGCTCGCGGTTCATCGCAGATCAAGTGGTCGGGCCCACCACGGTCGGGGGCCCGCCTCGGAAGGGTCGCACCACCCGTCGCACCTGCCGGGTGTGCGGTGGGCAGCTGCACAGCGGAGCGGAACGCAAGCTGAGCCGCCACGAGGATTGCGAGGTCACCTTCGACGAGGGTCTGTTCGAAGCGTTGCGTGCTTGGCGTAAGGGTGTGGCTGACGAGGCGTCGATGCCCGCGTTCGTCGTCTTCACCGACGCCACCCTGCAGGCAATCGCCGAGTCAGCGCCACGCACGGCGTCGGATCTGCTGAAGTTGCCGGGGATCGGCACGTCAAAACTGGAGAAGTACGGCGACGGTGTACTCGCGGTGATCGCCGCGCATCAAGCCTGACGACACGGCCCAAATGGCCCCAGACATGACCGTGGGCTGGTGGGAAAGATCCCACCAGCCCACTGGGACGTAGAGCCTAGATCAGGCCTTGCCGAGGATGCGGTTCAGGTTGGTGCCGCACTCGGGGCACTTGCCCTTGGCCATCTTGGTGCCCTTGGCGTTGACGACAACTTCGCCCTTGGCGTCGCGCTTGTCCTTGCACTTGACGCAGTAGAAAGAGCCTTCCCAGGTCTCCGTAGCCATAAGTTTCCTCCTTGTTTGAGACCACTGATGATTCAGCGACCACTTCAACGATAGCGCCGTGTCAAGCGCATTGGCCTAGACACACCGCCCTTTACATGAGCGGAGTCCCGGCTGCTCCATCCGCCTTCCCCTGCGAATTGAGCCGTCCGGGACTCACTGCGGACAAGTTAAGCGCGCCCGGAGCGGGCGCGTCAACCCTCGCCCAAGAGCTTCCGGAGCTCGGCGTCCAGTTCGTCTTCGACCGGCTCGGTGGCTGCCTTTCCGGAGGCGAAAGCCAGCGGGTCGCTCAGGTCTGCGGCGCTCGGCAACAGGTCCGGGTGTCCCCACACTGCGTCCCGCTCTGCCAAGCCACGTTCGTGCTCGACGGCGGCCCACAGATTCTTCGCGTCTCTGACGAGCCGAGGCCGTAGCTCCAAGCCGATCAGGGAGGCAAACACCCCAGTCACCGGCGAAGCCGATGCCCGACGCCGGTGCATGACCTCTTCCAGCTGAGGGGCATTCGGCATCCACGGTGCGGTGGCGCGGGCGACGACGTGATCCACCCAGCCCTCGACGAGGGCCAGCAGCACTTCAAGACGTTCAAGGATCTCCACCTGCGTGGGTGTGCTGGCGGGGCGGAAGAAGGAGCCACGCACGGATTCGCCTACGTTGACGATGTCTTCCATGGAGAGCCCCTCGAGGTTCTCCGGCTGGAACTGGTTGGCGATGGACTCGAAATCGATGGTGATCTCGCGGGCGAAGTGACCCAGCAGGGCCTGCAGTTGGGGCGACAGCCAGCCCACGGAGTGGAACAGCCGTTGGCGTGCCGCCTCGCGCAGGAGGAGGAAGAGCGTCACATCGGACTCGCTGGCGTCCAGATCACGCGTGAACTGGGCGACGTTGGCGGGAATGACGACGACGTCGGTGGTGCCGAGCAGGTTCACTCCCACTTCGGTGCCGGTGAGAACATCCGCACTGAGTTCGGCGAGATCCCGCTTGAGGCGGTCGCGGTAGATGAGGGATGCGGCCGTGCGCATCATGGGGGCGAACATCTGTTGCATGCCCTGGAGTTCCGCGTCGCCGCCCTCCGGCAGGCCACCGCGTTCGAGCGCGTCGGCCAACCCCTCGATGATGGGCTCGATGATTCCGCGCCAGCCGGCGCTGGTCTCGTCGAGCCATGCGGCTCGCCCAATGCCCCTCGCGGGTCGGCCCGTCTCCGGGAACGACGTGGCGGGGGTTAGCCACGACTGGGCCAAGCGTTCGGCGTCGCGGATCGCGGTGCGTTCCTCGTCGCGGAGTTCGGGATCCGCATGGCTGGAGGCGACCAGATGCTTCGCCGCCGTGATCGTGGTGCGCCACGCGGCGTCGGGATCTCGATCGGCATTGGTCATTCCGAAGGTGAAGCCCGACTGCTGCATCTTGGCCACCTGGGCCAGCATCTGCTCGAAGTCGAGATTGTCGGTGCCACCCAAGCCCAGTTGCTCGAGCATTTTGCGAATCGCGTCGAAATCAAATGGTCCGGACGGGTTCTGGTTGGTCATCGGCTGCCTCCTAGGCTCCATTGTCGCCTATCGGGCAAGCGCTTCGCGACGCCCTTGGCGCCTGTTGCTAGGGTGATCCAGAACGAAAAGTCGGGAGGTCCAGGTGTCGCGCAACGCTGTGGCGATCGTGTCTTCTGTACTTTTCGTCGCGCTGGCGGCCCTTCTGGTGCTGCTGCCCGTTCCGTACGTGGCGTGGCGCCCCGGCCAAACCATCGATGTGCTGGCCGCGAACGACGGCAAGCCCATCATCGAAGTGTCCGGTACCCCGACGTTCGGCACCACCGGCAAGCTGCTCATGACGACGGTGTCCACCACGCGTGTCGACGCCAGCATGAGCCTGCCTGAGGCCGTCTTCGTCCATCTGTCCAAGGATTCCGACGCTCTCCCGCGCGAGGTCATCTACCCGCCCGGCAAGTCATCCGATCAGGTGCGCTCCGAGGCCGTCGCCATGATGGATACCTCGCGCTCCAACGCGACCGTCGCCGCCCTGCGCGCCGCGGGCGTGGCCGTCACCGAGATGCCGCGGATCGACAGCGTCGTCCTGAGCGGAGCGTCCGCCGGCAAGCTGCAGCCTGGTGACTTGGTGGTGTCCGTCGACGGCAACGCCGTCGCCACACCAGACGAGGTGGGCGCTCAGGTCATCAAGCATTCGGTGGGCGACGAGGTGAACTTCACCGTCCTGCGCGACGAGAAGGAGACCTCCGTCAAGGTCGTCGCGGGCGCCAGTTCCACGGATTCCCGACGCCCCGTCGTGGGCATCACGCTCGGCACTGGCTACCGCTTCTCGCCGAAGGTGTCCTTCGGCGTCGATCCGTCCGTCACCGGACCCAGCGCCGGCTTGGTGTTCGCCTTGGGCATCTACGACCGCATCACTGACGGGGAACTGTTCGAAGACCGCACCGTCGCGGGCACCGGCACGATCGACCCAACCGGCCGCGTGGGCGGGATCGGCGGCATCCGCGAGAAGGTGGCCGGCGCCGAACGTGACGGGGCCAGCATGTTTCTGGTGCCGGCGTCCAGCTGTTCCAACTTGGAGGGCTACGAGACTTCCGTCCAGCTGATTCGCGTCAGCACCCTCAACGACGCCATCGCCGCGTTGCAAATGATCAATGAAGGAAACGTCTCGGAGGTACCCACCTGTGGCTGACTCGTCTCGTCTCATCGCCTGCCTGATGGATATTGAGCGGCACGTCTCGTCGGCTGGATGGGACCAGCCCACCCGGCTGTTCGCGTTGGTGACGACGACCACGCTGCTGGAGGTGGAGCCTCAGCTGCGTGGACGAGTGCCGGAGACAGCCGAAGATTCGTTGACGGCCATTGAGCAGGACGAGTTCCACGCCGGCGAGGATCTGTTCGAACGGCTCTCGGGGATCTACTGGCCAGACACGGTGGAGGGCTGCGCGATCGCGCTGGAGCGAGCCTTCCTGCCGCCCAAGTTCGAGGAAGACGTGCCCGAGGATCCCGACGAGGCGGCTCAGTTCGTGGCCTCACACCCGGAGAAGTCCGACGTGCGGGTGGTCGTCGGTGTGCTGCGTGACGGTACCCGCCACGGCCTGGGCAGGCTGCTGTCCAACCCAGATGATCTCCTCGGAGCAGAAGACCTCGTGCCCGGCCTCGCCGACGCACTCACCGACACATTCAGGAGCGAGCAGTGAGCACCCAGACTTTCGAGGCCGAGGGCGAGGCGCAGCCGAAGCGTGGGCCTCTGCTGTGGACAGTGCTGATCGTCGGTGCGCTCATCGTCGTCGCCACGATCGCCTCCAGGCTGGCCACCGATTACCTGTGGTTCCGCAGCATCGACTTCCAGAACGTCTTCACGACGCAGCTGGCCGCGCGAGCCGGGCTCATCGTCGGCTTCGGCTTGGTGATGTTCCTCATCGTGTACTTCAGCCAGGTGATCGCCTACCGGCTACGCCCCAAGGTGCGACGGGCCAACCTGGATTCTGAGTTCCTCGTCCAGCTGCGTGACGCCCTCGATAGCAAGTCGCGCGTGCTGATGGCCATCCCGGCACTAGCGCTGGGCGTGCTGGGTGGTCTGGCGGCGTCGTCGGCCACCGGCGTGTTCCTAGCTTGGCTCCACGCCACCCCGTTCGGTTGGAAAGACCCGTACTTCAACATCGACGCGGGCTACTACGTCTTCACGCAGCCGTGGCTCCAGTTCGTCGTCGGATTCCTGCTGTTCGCGTTCATCGCCGGCGGAGTCGCGGCGCTGGCCGTGCACTTCATGACCGGGGCCATGAACTCCTCGGCCATGCGCAGTCGCGGCAACACGCCCGCCTCGCTGGGCGCTCAGCGCCAGATCTCCGTGATGCTGGGCATCATCCTGCTGCTCGTGGGCGCCAACGCGCTGTTGGACCGCTTCGCGCTCACGGTGACGCCGAACCCGCTGTTCACCGGTATCGGCTACACCGACTTCGACGTGCGGATGCCCGTGACCATCATCATCGCCGCGATCTGCGTGATCTGCGCGATCGCATGCTTCGTCAACGCGTGGAAGGTGCGTTGGGCGGTTCCCGGCGCCTCCATCGCGCTGCTCATCGTGTCCAGCCTGATTCTCGGCCTGCTCTACCCATGGTTGGTGCAGAACTTCGAGGTCACGCCCAACTGGCAGGACAAGGAACGCCCCTACATCACCAACAACATCAAGGCCACGCGTTACGCCTACGGGATC
>DYZF01000172.1 GCA_020741375.1 Tessaracoccus flavescens | reverse complement strand
CCGTTGCGTCTCCTCGTCCTCCGTGCCGCGACCGTGAAGCCGGGCCACCAACTCATCCCACGACGGCGGGGTCAAGAAAATGAGCTTGGCGTCAGGAAGGTTCTGTTTGACTTGACGGGCGCCCTGCAGATCGATCTCGAGGACGACGGGACGACCCTCTGCGACGGCCTTGAGGACCGGGCCGCGCGGCGTGCCGTAGTAGTTCGTGCCGTGGACGACAGCCCATTCGAGGAGTTCCCCGGCTTCGATCAACGCGCGGAACTCCTCCACGCTGACGAAGTGGTAGCTCTCCCCCGGAACTTCCGTCGGGCGCGGGGCGCGCGTGGTCATCGACACCGAGAAGAACGGCTCCGGATGGAGTTCACGAAGCCGTGCGCACACAGTGCCTTTTCCGACCCCACTGGGGCCGGAGATTACCCAAACGTCGGCTGGTCTCACTCGGCGCAGACTAGCCGAACATCTCGTTGAGCCGCACCACCTGGTGCCGGCCCAACCCGCGGATGCGTCGGTTCGGGGCGATGTTCAGCTTCTCCATGATCTCGGCGGCACGCGTGACGCCAACACGGGGCATGGAACGCAGCAGGTCAACCACCTTGATGCGGGACAGCGAGTCGTCGTCGAACGCCTTGGTCAACGCGTCGCCGAAGGAAATCTGGCCTGTCTTGACCTGTTCCTTCAACTCGGCGCGAGCGCGGCGGGCCTGGGTGGCGGCCTCACGGGCGGCCTCCAACTGGGCACTGCTCAACTGAGGAATGGCCATATTGTCCCCTTGTCGTGGAAGTCGATGTGACTACCGTAATCGTTATGTCGGGAGGTTATCGCGGCTTTGCCATCACGATTCCGCGGGTCTCGCGAAACTAGGCAAGTTCACTAGCGGACGACAATAGCAACCGCTCGGCCCGCGAAGCGAGCGCGTCCGGGCCATGACCAATCACATCACGACTGGCGGTCGGAAGAACATGGACTACGGTCAGACCAAATAGGTTTCGGAGTGCTTCCATGGTCCCCCCTTGAGCCCCGATGCCGGGCACGAGAATGGACGCATTGAACTGCGAGAGGTCGCATCCGAGGGACTCGTGGGTGCCACCGACGACCAGCCCGACGGCGTAGTCGTTAGCCGGATTGAGGTCCGCGATGGTGTCGATGACGTGCTGGGCGACGGAGCGGTCGCCGGCGGTGGCCAACTGGACGGGGGCGCCTTCGGGGTTCGACGTGCGCGCAAGCACGTAGATGCCCTGCCCACCGGCGACGGCGGCCTCGATGGCCGGCTGCAGCGAGCCAACCCCGAGATATGGGCTCAGCGTGATCGCGTCCGCCCGCGTCGGGGCGTCGTCGCCGAGGAAGGCAGTGGCGTAGCCGGCCATCGAGGAACCGATGTCACCGCGCTTGACGTCGAGGATGCTCAACGCACCAGCATCCGAGATATCCCGCAGAACTGTCTCCAGAACGGCGACGCCGCGAGAGCCGAAGGCCTCGAAGAAGGCCGACTGCGGCTTGAAGACGGCCACCTTGTCGGCGAGCCCCTCGACGATGCCGCGGGCGCACCGCTCCAGGCCCGTCACGTCGTTGGGCAAATCCCACGCGGCCAGAACCGACGGCATCGGATCGATTCCGACGCACAGCCGGCCCCTCTGCTCAGTCACCTGCTGGAGTCGCTGCGCGTACGTCATCGCTGCTTCCTCGTTTCGTGGATGCCGTGGATCAGGGCTGGTCCTTCGTAGATGAAACCGGTGTACAACTGCACCAGAACTGCGCCGGCGTCGAACATGCGGGCGCCGTCGGCGGGGCTCATGATCCCGCCCACGCCGATGACGGGCAGCTGGGTCGAGGAGGCCAGATGCTCCACGAAAGCCAGCGCCTTGGCGGTGAGTGGCGCCCCGCTCAGTCCCCCGGCCTCGTCCGCCAGACGCAGGTCGCGGCCGCGCAAGCCATCACGCCCCAATGTGGTGTTCGTGGCGATCACGCCCGAGGCCGCAGAATCATTGATCGCGGCGAGCGATTCCCGCAGATCCTCGCCCGTGAGATCGGGGGCGAGCTTGACCATGATCGGCACGGGAGCGGCGGAGAGGGTGGCCGCCTCGTCGGAGAGGGCACCGAGCAAAGACGCGAGTTCGGATGCTGCCTGCAGGCTGCGCAGGCCAGGCGTGTTGGGGCTCGACACATTGATCGCGATGTAATCGGCCAAGGGGGCCAGCAGCCGAAGCGACGTCAGGTAGTCCTCGGTTGCCTGGTCCAGCTCGGTGACCTTCGACTTGCCGATCGAGATGCCGAGAGGAATACCCAGAGCGTTATTGCCGCGGGACGCGCCCTTGGCGCGCAGGTTCTGCGCCAACGCCGCCGCGCCACGGTTGTTGAAGCCCATCCGGTTGACGATGCCGTGAGATTCGACCGCGCGGAACACCCGCGGCGTGGGGTTGCCGGGCTGTGCCAACGCCGTCACGGTGCCGAGCTCGGCGTGGCCGAAGCCGAAGCGGGCCCACGCCTGCGCCGCCAGACCATCCTTGTCGAGCCCAGCGGCCAAGCCCACGCGGTTGGGGAAGCGCACACCGGCCACGGTGACCGGGTCGCACACCGTCGCCCGAGCGCCGGCCGGCACCTTGGCGAGCCAGTGGATCATGGCCTCGTGAACCCGCTCCGGATCACCTCCGCCGTAGCGGAACAGACCCGCCCTGGCGACGTGGTAGCCGGACCGGAGGGCGCGAACCGCGGTGCTCACTGCGCGTCCTGGGACCAGTCCTGCAGCGAGCGGACGCCAACCTCGCCCTTCTGCAGCGCCTCGATGCCCTGGGTGGCCGCAGCCAGGCCGGGGACGGTGGTCACCACAGGGATGTCCGCCAGCACGGCGGCGGTACGGATGAGGTAACCGTCCTCACGGGTCGAGGCACCCGACGCGGAGCCTTCGGGCGTGTTGAAGATCAGATCGATGTCGCCGGACTTGATCAGCTCCACGATGCTCGGCTCGGTGCTGCCTTCCGTCATCTCGGAGAGCTTGTGCACTTCTTGGGCGTCAACGCCGTTGCGGCGCAGCACCGAGGCCGTGCCGGAGGTGGCCAGAACTTGGAAGCCGAGATCCACCAGGCGCTTGATCGGCCAGATGGCGTGTCGCTTGTCGCGGTCCGCGATGGAAACGAACAGCTTGCCGCTAGTGGGCAGCGGACCGCCGCCGGCATCCTGCGACTTCGCGTAGGCCGTGCCGAAGTTGTCGGACAGGCCCATGACTTCACCGGTGGATCGCATCTCGGGGCCGAGCAGCGTGTCGACGAACGCGCCGGTGGCCGTGCGGAACCGGTTGAACGGCATGACGGCTTCCTTGACCGCGACGGGGGCGTCGGAATCCGGCGTCGAGCCGTCGCCCTCGGCCGCCAGCAGGCCCTCGGCGCGCAGATCGGCGATGGTGGAGCCCAGCATGATGCGCGCGGCAGCCTTGGCCAGCGAGGTGCTGGTGGCCTTCGACACGAACGGAACCGTGCGCGAGGCGCGCGGGTTGGCCTCCAGCACGTACAGCGTGTCAGAGTGCAGAGCGAACTGGATGTTCAGCAGGCCGCGCACGCCGACGCCGTCGGCGATGCCCCGGGTGTAGTGCCGGATCTGTGAGATCACGGCGTCGCCCAAGGTGATCGGCGGCAGGGAGCAGGCAGAGTCGCCGGAGTGGATGCCCGCCTCCTCGATGTGCTCCATGATGCCGCCGATGTAGAGGTCGGTGCCGTCGTACAGGGCGTCGACGTCGATCTCGACGGCGTCGTCCAAGAAGCGGTCCACCAGCACGGGAGCATCCTCAGAGACCTCGGTGGCCTTGGCCACGTAGGTTTCGAGCGCCTCATCGGAGTAGACGATCTGCATGCCGCGACCACCAAGCACATAGCTGGGCCGAACGAGCACCGGGTAGCCGATCTCCTTCGCGATGGCCTTGGCTTCGTCGGCCGACGCGGCCATGCCGTGCTTGGGCGCCGGGAGCCCGGCCCGGGCCAGGACGCGACCAAAGGCGCCGCGCTCTTCGGCCAGATTGATGGCCTCCGGCGAGGTGCCGACGATCGGCACTCCGGCGTCCTTCAGTGTCTGGGCAAGCTTGAGTGGGGTCTGGCCACCCAGCTGGCAGATGACGCCGGCAACAGGGCCGGCCTGCAGTTCGGCGTGGTAGATCTCCAGGACGTCCTCCGCGGTGAGCGGCTCGAAGTAGAGCCGATCGGCGGTGTCGTAGTCGGTGGAGACCGTCTCCGGGTTGCAGTTGACCATCACGGTCTCGTAGCCGGCGTCACGCAGCGCCATCGTGGCGTGCACGCAGGAGTAGTCGAACTCGATGCCCTGGCCGATGCGGTTGGGGCCGGAACCCAGGATCAGCACCGCTTCCTTGGTGCGCTGCGGCACCTCGGTCTCCTCGTCGTAGGACGAGTACAGGTACGGGGTGGACGCTTCGAACTCCGCTGCGCAGGTGTCGACGGACTTGTACACCGGACGGATGCCGAGCGCCCAGCGCACACCGCGCACGACCTCGGTGCTGAGGTTGCGCAGCTTGGCGATCTGGGCATCCGATAGGCCATGCTTCTTCGCACGACGCAGCAGGTACGGCGTCAGCTCGGTGGCTTCGCGGACCTCCTTGGCGACCTCGAGAATGATCTCGAGCTGATCGAGGAACCACGGGTCGATCTTGGTGACCTCGAAGACGTCCTCGACGCTGGCCCCAGCGCGCAGGGCCTGCATCACCAGCTGCAGCCGGCCGTCGTGCGGGCGCGCTGCGAGCCGGAGGATCTCCTCCACTGGAAGATCAATGTCGCCGACGAAGTCGAACGGCGCCTTCGGATCCTCCAGGGAACGCAGGCCCTTACCCAGCGCTTCAGTGAAGTTGCGCCCGATGCCCATGGCCTCGCCCACCGATTTCATGTGCGTCGTGAGTGTGGACTCAGCAGCGGGGAACTTCTCGAAGGCGAAGCGCGGAAGCTTGACGATCACGTAGTCGAGCGTCGGTTCGAAGCTGGCTGGGGTCAGCTTCGTGATGTCGTTGGGGATCTCGTCGAGCGTATAGCCGACGGCCACCTTGGCGGCGATCTTGGCGATCGGGAAGCCGGTGGCTTTCGACGCCAGTGCGGAGGAGCGCGACACGCGCGGGTTCATTTCGATGACGATCATGCGGCCGTCCACCGGATTGATGGCGAACTGGATGTTGCAGCCGCCGGTGTCCACGCCGACCGCGCGGATGATGGCGATGCCCACGTCGCGCATGCGCTGCAGTTCGCGGTCGGTCAGCGTCATCGCCGGGGC
>DYZF01000171.1 GCA_020741375.1 Tessaracoccus flavescens | reverse complement strand
GCGGTAGGCGCCGAAGGTGACGTCGGGTGCCACACCGGTGACACCGCCGCTTGCGCCGACGATGCCCGCGACGTGGGTGCCGTGGCCGCCACAGTCGTCGGGCCACTGGTCACGCTTGGGGGTGTTGATGGCCGGGTCGTCGCTGCTGGCGTCGTAGGCATCACCGACGTAGTCGTAGCCGTAGGCGACGCGCTCGCTCGGGAAGTCGGCCTTCTCGTTGTTGGTGCCGGAACCGCCGAAATCGGGGTGGTTGTAGTCGATGCCGGAGTCGATGATGCCGACCTTAATGCCCTTCCCGGTGAAGCCCAGTTCCTCGTTGGCGACGTCGGCGCCGGTCATGGTGCGGGCGTAATCGATGTCGGGGCGGGCGGTGTCCTTGGCGGGGCGCGTCACCTCGATCACGGGGAAGACGCCCTTGACACCCGAGAGGGCGCTGAGCTTGGCGGCCTCAGCCTGGCTGGCGGTCATGGAGAAGCCGTTCCAAGTGTTGTCGTAGCTCTTGTTGACCTGGACCTTGATGCCCTGCTTGGCGGCCGCGGAGACGACGCTGTTCTGAGCACGCTTGACGGCGGCGCTGTTGCCGCCCTGGATCTTCGGGGTGCCGTCGACTTCGACGAGCCATCGGTTGGCGACCGCGTAATCGCCGAGCTGCGCCACCATCTCGTCAACAGACGGGACGGCCGGGGCGCTCTTGCTGGGGCCATTGGCGATCGGCTCGGGGAGCGGGCTGGCGGAGGCTGTGCTGGCGGTTCCGGCGCACAGCGCCGAGGCCAGCAGGCCTGCTCCAACAGCTCGAATGAGCTTGTGGGACCGAGGTTGGGTCATGGGGGGAGACTCCTCTGGTAGACGCGGGTGACAACGAAGTCACCCCTGATTCGTTGCATCTTGGCGGGTCAGAGGGCCATTTTGGAAGGGGTTTTTCTCAGATTGAAACACTTTTTCTCAGAAATTAACGTTCTGCTAGAGGGTTTGAAGCGCTGATCACGCGTGCGCGGGAACCCGGTAGATTGACCCTCGTGGCAGACACCGTTGAGCACGCAACCCAAACTCCCGACGTCGAGCAGCCCTATGCCGCGCTAGGCGTCAAGGACGACGAATACCTCCGCATCCGCGAGATCTTGGGGCGCCGTCCCACCTCCGCGGAGCTGGCGATGTACTCGGTGATGTGGTCCGAGCACTGCTCCTACAAGTCCTCCAAGGTGCACCTGAAGAAGTTCGGCACGCTGAGCCAAGACACGCCCCGCGGTCCGCTGCTGGCCGGCATCGGTGAGAACGCTGGCGTCGTCGACATCGGTCAGGGCTACGCCGTCACCTTCAAGGCCGAATCGCACAACCACCCGTCGTACGTCGAGCCCTATCAGGGCGCCGCGACGGGCGTCGGCGGCATCGTCCGCGACATCCTCGCCATGGGTGCCCGTCCGATCGGCGTCATGGATTCCCTGCGCTTCGGTCCGCTCGACGCCGACGACACCCACCGCGTTCTGCCCGGCGTCGTCGCCGGCGTCGGCGGCTACGGCAACTGCCTGGGCCTGCCCAACATCGGTGGCGAGGTTCAGTTCGACCCCTCCTACCTGGGCAACCCGCTCGTCAACGCGCTGTGCGTCGGGGTGCTGCGCCACGAGGACCTCCACCTCGCACACGCCTCCGGCGTCGGCAACCAGGTGATCCTGTTCGGCGCGGCCACCGGCGGCGACGGCATCGGCGGCGCCTCCATCCTCGCGTCGGAGACCTTCGACGAGACCGGCCCGGCCAAGCGGCCGAGCGTTCAGGTGGGCGATCCGTTCATGGAGAAGCTGCTCATCGAGTGCACGCTCGAGCTGTTCCAGGCCGGCATCATCAACGGCATTCAAGATTTCGGCGCCGCCGGTATCTCCTGTGCCACGTCGGAGTTGGCGTCGGCCGGCGACGGCGGCATGTTCGTCAACCTCGACCTCGTGCCTCTGCGCGATCCGAACCTCGCGCCCGAAGAGATCCTGATGAGCGAATCGCAGGAGCGCATGATGGCGGTCGTCGAGCCCGACAACGTCGAGCGCTTCATGGAGATCTGCGCCAAGTGGGACGTGCTGGCCACGGTTGTAGGCGAGGTCATCGAGGGCGACCGACTCATCATCCAGTGGCACGGCGAGACCATCGTCGACGTCGACCCGAAGACGGTTGCCCACGACGGACCCGTCTACGAGCGCCCCTACCACCGCCCCGAGTGGCTCGACGGCGTCAACGCCGACCGCGCCGAGGCGCTGGAGCGCGACAACTCCGCCGACGGCGTCCGCGCCGCGATCCTCGGCGTGCTGGGCCACGGGAACGTCGCCGACAAGACGTGGGTCACGCAGCAGTACGACCGCTACGTCCGCGGCAACACGGTGCTGGCGCAGCCGGAGGATTCCGGCATGCTGCGCATCGACGAGGAGACCAACCTGGGCATCGCGCTGTCGCTCGACGCCAACTCCCGGTTCTCGTACCTCAACCCGTACCTTGGCGCCCAGCACTCGCTGGCCGAGGCCTACCGCAACGTCGCGGTGACCGGTGCGGAACCGGTCGCGATCACCGACTGCCTCAACTTCGGCTCGCCAGAAGACCCCGAGGTGATGTGGCAGTTCTCCGAGGCCGTCATCGGCCTCGTCGACGCCTGCCGCGAGCTGGGCATCCCGGTGACCGGCGGCAACGTGTCGCTGTACAACCAGACGGCCACCACGCCCATCCTGCCGACCCCCACCGTCGGTGTTCTCGGCGTGATCGACGACGTCACCAAGCGCATCCGCGCGGGCTTCACCCACGCCGGCGACGCGATCCTGCTGCTGGGGGAGACGCGCGAGGAACTGTCGGGCTCGATCTGGGAAGCGGCCGCGCACGATGGCCATCTGGGCGGCGAGCCGCCGGTGGTGGATCTTGCTGCGGAGAAGGCGCTGGCGGAGGTGCTGCGGGAGGCCGCCACGCGCGAGCTGCTGTCGTCGGCGCACGACGTGAGCGAGGGCGGTCTGGCTGCGGCGCTGGCTGAGTCGGCGTTCCGCCACGATCTCGGCTTCGCCGTCACGCTGCCGGGTGAGGACCCGACGGTGGCCCTGTTCAGCGAATCCGCCGCCCGCGCCGTCGTGACGCTCAGCGGCGACAAGGTGGCCGAGTTCGAGGCGCTGTGCGCTGATGCCGGGGTTCCGGTGTCGCGGATCGGCGAGGTGACTGGCGACCCGGAGCTGGAGTTCGTCGGTCTGCTCACGCTGCCGCTGGCTGAGGCGAAGGCCGCGTGGTCGTCGCCGCTGCCGTCGGCTCTGGGCTAGGGGCGCAGGATCGGGAGGCGCTTCGAGCCCCCGATTCATCTGCCCAACACAACGCGTAGCTATTCGGCACGGATTGGACGATATATTCCCGATCCGTGCCGAATAGCTACGCGTTATGCAGAGCCGTCAGCGGTGGCCGTCGTGGTGTGACTCGCGGAACTGGTGGCCGGCTGGTGCTTGGCGCGAAGTTCGTTGAGTTCTGCGGCGAACTCCCACGCCTCCTCGAGGTCGGCGAGGGTCGCGGACGGGCGCTTGTCCGAGCCGTACTCGGTGGCGTTGCGCACGAGACGCAGCCACTCGAAGCCCTCGACGTCGAATCCCTTGAGCAGGATCGACACTGCCTGCCCCGTCGCCGCGTGGCTGCCGGCTGATTTGGCGCGGAATCCGTGGTCTAACAGGATCGCGGTGAGCTGCTTGCGGATGGAGTCGTAGGCCAGCGAGAACGCACCTTCGGGGTCGGTGTGGCCGATCATGCGCGAGCTGGCGAGGTGGGCGGCCGACTGCTCCAACAGCTTCGCCACTTGGGCGTCGTCGCGGGCGACCGTCTCGATCCGCCGCTCCCTGATCAGCTCTGCCAGCTTCCTGCGCATACCCCGACCCTAAGTCGCGACCGCTGTGCCGGGCAGGGGTTTGAGCAGTTTCTGCAACTCGACTCGCATATCTGCCAT
>DYZF01000170.1 GCA_020741375.1 Tessaracoccus flavescens | reverse complement strand
GTGACGCCGACGCGGTCCGCCAGCACCTGCACCGCCTCGGTGAAGGACAGGTTCTGCTGCCGCTGCAGGAAGTGGATGACATCGCCGCCCTCGCCACAACCGAAACAGTAGAAGAAGCCCCGGGCCGGGGTGACGGTGAACGACGGCGTTTTCTCGTCGTGGAAGGGGCACAGGCCCTTCAACGAACCACCGCCGGCGTTGCGCAGCGCCACATAGTCGCGGACGATCTCGTCGATGCGGGCACGCTCACGAACCGACGCGATGTCTTGTTCATTGATCCGGCCAGCCACGGCCCCACCTTACCCGGCGGGTACTGTGACCTGAGCGAAGGAGGAGCATGGGGATCGACGTCGGTTGGCCGCTGGGTATTGCCCTGGTCTTGCTGGTGGCTTTGGGCACGCTGGTGGCCCGGTTTGGGCGCTTGCCGGTGACGGGCTCCATTCCGTGGGCCGCGGTGCGCGCGGGCCTGCAGTTGCTGGCCGTCTCGTTCATCGTCGGGTTCGCCGTCAGATCTCCCCTTCCTGCCTTTGCGTTCGTGTTGCTCATGTTCACCATCGGCGTCGTCACCACCGCTCGACGCACCGGCATCACCGGGCTGACGGGGCATCTCGCCGTCGCCACGGCCATGGCGAGCGGCGCGGTGCCCGTGCTGGCGATCATCTTCCTCAGCGGGGCCGCCCCGCTCGTGGGCCCCACCATCGTGCCGATCGGCGGGATCATCGTCGGCAACATGATGACGGTGCACACGCTGCTCGGGCGTCGCGCCTTCGCCGAGCTGGAATCGCTGCACGGTGAATACGAGGCCCTCCTGTCGCTGGGCGCCACCCGTGGCGCGGCGATCAACGCCGTCGTCTCGCCCACGCTGCACGAAGCGCTGATCCCGGCGCTCGATCAGACCAGGACGGTGGGTCTGGTCACCCTGCCGGGCGCCTACATCGGCGTGCTGCTCGGCGGAGGGAGCCCGTGGGAGGCGGCCGCTGCTCAGGTGCTCGTGTTGGTGGGCATCAACGCGGCGCAGGCCTGTGCCGCCGTCACCGCCAGGTGGCTGATGTCGCGGGGCTGGCTGCTGCCCCGCGGGCTGGGCGTGACCCTGCAGCCGTGACGCTGGCTAAGCCCCGCGACCGATCCCCTTGGGAAGGCGCTTCGGGTCCCATCCCAGCAGCGTCTGGGCCTGCTCGAACGCGAACCGGTCCGTCATGCCACCCACGTACGTCACGGCACCGTGCACCAGATCGTCGAGCCGGTACTCCCCCGGCATGGCGTCGGGGTGCCCGAGGTAGTACTCCACCAGCGCGGTCAGCACCTTCACGACGGTGGTGGACTGCTGCACAGATTCGGGGCGGGTGTAGATCCGCTCGTAGTTGAAGCGCCGCAACTCACCCAACGCCTCCGCCGTCTGCGGGTCCATGCCGATCTGCCCGGTGCGCGCCGTCGTGTCGATCACGGCGTTGATGAAGGTGGCGAGCTGCTGTCGTCGGCTGGTACCCGCCACGTCGCGCACGACGTCGGGTAAATCGTCGAGGGTGACTATGCCGGCGTACACGGCGTCCTCGAGATCGTGCGCACAGTAGGCAATCCGGTCTGCCCACGAGACGATCTCACCCTCCGGCGTGGACGGCGCCGGCCGCGACCACGAATGGTTGCGAATCCCATCCAGCGTCTCGAGCGTCAGGTTCAGCGAGCCCAGGACGACGTCGGCGCCCCACGGGCCGTGGTCGTAGCCGCCGTCGATGAACTGGTCGAAGGCGTCCTCCGACGCGTGGCCGCCGGGGCCATGACCGCAGTCGTGGCCGAGCGCGATGGCGTCGGCGAGGGTCACGTTGACGCCGATCCCGCGGGCCATGGCGACGGCGGCCTGCGCCACCTCGACGGCGTGCGTCAGGCGGGTGCGTTGATGGTCCGTCGGGTAGACGACCACCTGGGTCTTGCCCGCGAGCCGTCGGAAGGCGGCGGAGTGGACGATGCGGTCGCGGTCGCGTTCAAAGCAGGTGCGGAACTCGTCCGGCTCCTCGGAGATGGCCCGGTTGCCGGCGCCGACGGCGAACGTCGCCTCCTCCACCAGTGTGGCCCGCTCCAGTTCCTCGCGTTCCTCGCGGAGACGCTGGGGGCGCGGCCCCACGGCGGCGTGCGACGTGGCATGCGCCGTGATCACGCCGTCGCCATGCCCGTGCATGGTGGTGGCCCACAGTTTGGTGCGAGGAAGCAGCGGCTCGTTCATCCGTCCAAACGTATCGCGGCTAGCGCTCGGCGCGCGGCACCCACTCGGAGAGCTGCTCGCCCACGTAGATCTGGCGCGGGCGGTAGATCCGTTGCTTGGGGTTGTCGGAGACTTCCTTCCAGTGCGCGATCCAGCCGGGCGTGCGGCCGATGGCAAACAGCACCGTGAACATGTCCAGCGGGATCCCGATGGCGCGCAGGATGATGCCGGAGTAGAAATCGACGTTCGGGTACAGCTTGCGGGAGGCGAAGTAGTCGTCGGCCAGCGCCGCCTGCTCCACCTCGCGGGCGATGTCGAGCAGCGGATCCGTGATGTGCATCGCGTCGAGGAGGTTGTCGGCGGCCTCCTTGAGGATCTTCGCGCGCGGATCGAAGTTGCGGTAGACGCGGTGCCCGAAGCCCATCAGCTTGACGCCGGAGGTGCGGTCCTTCACCCGATTGATGTAGTCAACCGGCTTCAGGCCGTGATCGCGGATATCCTCCAGCATCTCGATCACGCCCATGTTCGCGCCGCCGTGCAGCGGGCCCCACAGCGCGTTGACGCCCGCGGACACCGAGGCGAACATGTTGGCGCCGGAGGACGCGACCATGCGCACCGTCGACGTGGAGCAGTTCTGCTCGTGGTCCGCGTGCAGCACGAGGAACATGTTGAGGGCGTGCGCCACCTCAGGCGTCGCCTCGTAGTCGCGGTAGGGCACGGAGAACATCATGTGGAGGAAGTTCTCGGCGTACGGCAGGTCGTAGCGGGGGTACGCGATGGGCTGGCCCACGTGCGACTTATAAGACGCGGCCGCGATCGTGCGAGTCTTGGCCAGCAGCCCGGCGGCGGCCTGCTTGAAGTGCTGCCGATCGGTGATGTACGGATCGCGAACCTCGTGGGTCTGGATGGCGTTGACCATGGCGGAGAGGATGGCCATCGGATGCGCCGTCGACGGGAAGCCGTCGAAGTGCTTACGCATGTCGCGGTGGAGCGCGGAGTTCTCGATGAGCAGTTCGCGGAACTCTTCGCGTTCCTCGACGTCGGGGAGCTCACCGAAGATCAGCAGCTCGGCGGTCTCGATGAAGCTGGAGCGGGCGGCGAGATCCTCGATGGGAACGCCTCGGTAACGAAGGATCCCCTTCTCGCCGTCGATGAACGTGATGGCGGACTCGCACGACCCGGTGTTCCCGTAGCCGTCGTCCAGGGTGATGACGCCCGCCTCGGCGCGGAGGCGCGAGATGTCGATGGCGCGTTCGCCCTCGGTGCCGGTGATGATGGGGAACTGGTGCTCGATGCCGTCGATGGTGACTGTTGCGAACTCGGCCATGCTGGCCTCCCGTCGGTACTCGGTGAGTTTGCACCCTAACCCGGCGGTTTCCGACGCTTTTCAGCGGGGCGGCTTAGCCTCCGGAGACGCCGTCTTCAGCGTCGGCGAGATCGAGCTCCATGCCGCTGGTGTCGTCGTACCAGCCGTACGGGAGAACCACTTTGCCGCGGGGCGAACCCTGGCGCCCGCGGGGCGTCCCGAGCTCCTGCTCCGGGAACTGCGCGTGGGCATCCAGTTGCGCGACGAGGCCCTTCAGCTCGTCGAGCGACGACACCATGGCGAAGTGGCGCCGCAGCTCGCCAACCGGGTAGCCCTTGAAGTACCAGGCCATGTGCTTGCGCAGGTCAGTCAGCCCGTGGCGCTCGCCTTGCAGCTCGGCCAGCAACTCGGCGTGCCGGACGATCATCTGGCCCACCTCACCCAAGCTGGGGCGCAGGCGTTGCCCGTCTCCGTTGAAGGCGGCCGCCAAGTCTCCGAAGAGCCAGGGGCGCCCGAGGCAGCCGCGACCGATGACGACGCCGGCACAGCCGGTCTCGGCCATCATGGTCAGCGCGTCCTCGGCCTCCCAGATGTCGCCGTTGCCGAGAACGGGGATGTCCACCTCGTCGACCAGTTCCTTGATCCGCTCCCAGTCGGCCTGACCGGAGTAGGCCTGCTGGACAGTGCGGGCGTGCAACGCGATCGCGGCGGCGCCCTCCTCCTGCGCGATGCGTCCGGCATCGAGGAAGGTCTCGTGATCGTCGTCGATGCCGATGCGGGTTTTGATCGTCACGGGCACGCCGTGTTCGTCGGCGGCCTTGACGGTCTCGCGGACGATGGCGCGGAGCCGGTCCCGCTTGTACGGCAGCACACCGCCGCCGCCCTTGCGGGTGACCTTGGGCACGGGGCAGCCGAAGTTGAGGTCGATGTGATCGACGTTGAAGTCGCGGATCAGGATGCGGGCGGCGTCGGCCATGATGTCGGCGTCGACGCCGTACAGCTGGACCGACCGGGTGGTCTCCCCCGGGTCGAACTGCAGCATGTCGCGAGTCTTCGCGTCGCCCACCACCAGGCCGCGCGAGGTGATCATCTCGCAGACGTACAGGCCGGCGCCCTGCTCGCGGCACAGCTGACGGTAGGCGGCGTTGGTGACACCCGCCATGGGTGCGAGCACGACGGGCAGATCCACCACGACGGCGTCGCGGCGGCTGGGTGCGTGCAGGCGCAGGGGTTCGACTTCTACCATGAGCTCTCTTCGGATCGGCAGCGGTCGAGTCTATCCGACACGCTCCACTTCGAAGATCACTGCGGTATCGGGGAGGAGTTGGGGGGCGTGCAGGCCGGCGGTCATCAGCGCCCGCCCAGTCAGGACCACTGGTTCGGGCGCGAGCGTCCATGGGGCGCGCATCGGCAGCGGGACGAGCTGGCGGTCGTCGGCGGTCACCCGGTAGAGCGCGTCGGGGTTGAGCCCGGCGAATCTCAGCGTGCCGACGCTCACCCGCGGGCTGGCCGACAGCATCGACAGGGAGTAGAACGCCTTGTCGTCGGTGACGATGCCCTTGAAGTACACGTCCTTGTCCGGCATGTCCATGCGCACTTGGCGCCCGGCCATCAGCACCTGCCGGTTGGCCTTGAACCAGCCGATCCAGTCGGCGAGGAGGTCGAGCTCGTCCTGCTCCACCTGCGTCAGATCCCACTCGACGCCCAAGTGGCCGAAGACGGCGGTGGCGGCACGGAAATTGAGGTCGCTCTGCCGCATGGTGGAGTGCGAGCGCGCCGACGCGATGTGGCTGCCCATGAACTCCGCCGGCAGGAGCTGCCCCGTCCACGGGAGCATCCGCTGGCGCTCCACCGGGTCGATGACGTCGGACACCCACACGCGGGCCGCACGGGTCATCACCTCGAGGTCGATGCGGCCGCCGCCGGAGCTGCAACTCTCGAACTCCACGTCCGGGTGCCGTTCACGGAGAGCATCGAAGAGCCGGTAGTAGGCCAAGGTTTGCGCGTGAACGCCGGGGACGCCGTCGGGGTGGCTGCCGGCGTCGACGAGATCGCGGTTGTGATCCCACTTGATGTAGGCGATGTCGTGGTCGGTCAGGACACGGTCGATCTGGGTGAAGACGTGCTGCCACGCGCCGTCGATGCCCAGGTTGAGCACCTGCTGCGACCTCGCCTCGGTGGGCAGACGGCCCGCCGGTTGCATGATCCACTCCGGATGGGCGCGCGCCACGTCCGAATCGACGTTGACCATCTCGGGCTCGATCCAGAGCCCGAACTGCATGCCCAGATCGTTGACCCTGGTGATGAGGGGGGTGAGTCCGTCCGGCCACACGTCCGGCGAGACCACCCAGTCGCCGAGCCCCGCGCGGTCGTGGCGGCGGGATCCGAACCAGCCGTCGTCGAGGACGTAGCGCTCGATGCCCACCCGGGCCGCGATCTCCGCCAACTGCGTGAGCTTGTCGAGGTTGTGATCGAAGTAGACGGCTTCCCAGACGTTGAGGGTCACCGGACGATCGGCCGCCGGCGCATGCGGCAGTGCGCGCAGCCAGCCGTGGAAGCGGTCGGCCTGCTCGTCGAGGCCGTTGCCGTAGTTGAAGAACACCCACGGCGTCTCGTACTCCTCGCCGCTGCGCAGCGACACCTCGCCGGCCAGCAGCAGTTCGCCGCCGGACAGCGCCTGGAAGCCCAGCGCGTCGGCCTCGGCCTGGTGCACGTGGTTGCCGCTGAAGGCGGTGTGGACTCCCCACACTTCGCCCTCGCGGAACCCGAATCCCGCGGCACCGGCGTGCAGCACGTACGCGGCGTCGGCGCCGGTGCGGCCACGACGCCCCTCCCGACGGTGCTGCCCCACGCCCAGCGTCGTTCGCTGCGCGGACCGCTCGACGCCCCACCGGCCGGCGAAGTCCAGAATCTCGGTGGCGTGCCGAGGAATCGGCAGGGCGAGCGTCAACTCCTGCAGGTTGTAGGCGTCGTCGCCCGTGTTGCGGAGGGCGCCGCGGAGACGGACCAGGCCCTCGGGCGTCATCTCGATGATGAGGGTGAGCACCAGCCCCGGCCCCTCCGCAGTCACGACGGCGACCGCGGGCCCCGCCTCGACGAAACCATCGGCAGGTTCGCCGTCGACCTCGACGGAGGTCACGCGCCAATCGGGCGTCCAGTCGCGACCGCTTCTCGATCCGATCAACCCGGGCTTGCCGAGCCAGCCGTAGCGGCCTTCAAGAAGGACGGTGTAGCGCGGCGGCGCGTCCAACTGATTGGGCCCGATCAGCAGCACGGAGCCGAGCGCGACCGCGTCGAACAGTTGGGGGGTGAGTCCCCCGAGGTCCGCGCCCCAGTGGACCACCTCGGGCAGGCCGTCGCGAATGACGACGGCAAGGGAGACTCCGTTGGCGCGCAGGTGGAGGCGGGTCATGAGAGCTCTTCGGGCGGCAGGTAGGCGTGCGGCTCGTTGACGGCGTAGGCGAGCACCGGCGTCAGGATCATCTTGGCGTCGTAGCCGTTGAAGGATCGTCGGTACGCCCCAACGTTCTCCCACCTGCTGACCACCGCCCAGAGCGTGGGCTCGTCCAGATTCTGGAGGAGATCGATGCCCTCGCATCCGGGGCGATCACGCCACCAGTCGATGGCGGAGCGCAGTTGTTCCAGGAACTGCGGCGTTGGAGAGTCGAACCGGCTGATCGCGAGCATGCCTCCGACCCTATCCGCTGTCACCGGTCACATCTGCCTGCTCAGAAATTGACTCACCAGCCTGCACTGTTGATAATGGTTCTCATGAACAGCGTCACCCGTCTTGCCGCGGCCGCCACCGCCAGCCTCCTCGCGCTCACCGCCTGCGGTTCCCCCTCACCAGCCGAAGGCGACGGCCCCACGATCGTGACGGCGTTCTACCCGCTGCAGTGGGCAACCGAGGCGGTGCTGGGCGACACCCCGGCCACCGTCGACACCCTGACCACCCCCGGCGCCGAGGCTCACGATCTGGAGCTCACGCCGCAGCAGATCGCATCGCTGGGCACCGCCGACCTCGTGGTGTACATGACCGAGTTCCAGCCCGCCGTCGACAAGGCCATCGAGCAGTCCGGCGCCGCTGCCGTGCTGGACGCCGCGACCGCCGTCGAC
>DYZF01000169.1 GCA_020741375.1 Tessaracoccus flavescens | reverse complement strand
GCCACAGGACTCGGACATCGAACTTGATCTCAGGTTCGAAGCCGTCGTCGAGGGCGTCCTGGTGACGGGAGCGGCAACCGTGCAGGTGCACGGCCAATGCGCCCGCTGCTTGGACGACATCGACTACGACGAGACCTTCAACCTGCAGGAGCTCTTCTTCTACCCGGGTAGGGAAGTGGAAGAGGACGAGAGGCAGGTCGTCGACGAGACGATCGATCTTGAGGAAACTCTGCGGGAGGCTGTGGTGCTCGAGTTGCCGTTCACGCCCCTGTGCACGGATGATTGTCTGGGCCTGTGCCCCGAGTGCGGTTTCAACCGCAATGACGATCCCGAGCATGGGCACGAGCAGCGGCTCGACCCGCGGTGGGAGAAGCTGACCGAACTCGGCCAGTGAACCCGCCATCACAAGAAGACTTAGCTTCTAACCGAAGAAGTATGTAAACGAGGAGAAGATCGTGGCCGTTCCGAAGCGGAAGATGTCGCGCAGCAACACCCGTTCG
Organism: Tessaracoccus flavescens; assembly: GCA_020741375.1. GTDB lineage: Bacteria > Actinomycetota > Actinomycetes > Propionibacteriales > Propionibacteriaceae > Arachnia > Arachnia flavescens_A. Next base: position 7,779 of record DYZF01000169.1, on the reverse strand, counting down.
CGCCGTGCGCAGTGGAAGACGACTGTCGTCCCCACCGTCGTGTGCGTGAACCCCGCCTGCCGTGAGCCCCACCTTCAGCACACCGCGTGCCCCAGCTGTGGCCAGTACGGCCCCAAGGGCTCGCGTCGCCAGGTCGTCGAGGCCTGAGCCTGATCTCCCAACCCGCCGCACGGTGGGTTGACCCTGAGGCGACTCACGGGTGAGCAGGCTCCAAGACCAGCTGAAAGAGCTGGGCATCGAGGTCGATGCCCAGCTCTTTGAGTTGTCTTTCACCCACCGCAGCTACGCCTACGAGGCCGGTGGGTTGCCGTCGAACGAACGGCTCGAATTTCTCGGCGACGCAGTCCTGCAGATCTGCGTCACCGAACACATCTATCGCAGCTACCCAGACTTGGCCGAGGGCCAGCTGGCGAAGCTTCGCGCCCACATCGTCTCCGCCGTCGCGCTGGCGAAAGTGGCCCGCAGCTTGGACGTGGGCGATCACATCCTGCTCGGCAAGGGGGAGTTGGCCACCAAGGGTCGCGACAAGACGTCGATCCTGGCCGACACGTTCGAAGCGATCATCGGCGCGATCTACTTGAGCGCCGGTCGCGACGCCGCCGAGCGCTTCCTGCACCACAACTTCGATCCCCGCATCGCAGAGGCCGAGCAGCGTGGCGATTACACAGACCACAAGACCGCTCTGCAGGAGATCTGCGCCCAACGTGGCTGGGCTCCGCCGCGCTACGAGATCACCGGCTCGGGCCCGGATCACCTGCGTGAATTCACGGCCATCGTGTACGTCGACGATCAGCCGCTCGGCAGCGGCGTCGCCCCCAGCAAGAAGCACGCCGAATTGATCGCGGCACGCGCCGCCTACCGGGAACTGGCTGGTGCCTGAGCTTCCCGAGGTTGAGGTGGTGCGCCGCGGCCTCGAGCGGCACGCCCTTGGACGCGTCATCGAGGGTGTCACCGTCCTGCATCCTCGGCCCGTCCGGACCCACCCACTGGGACCCGACGGATTCGCCGTCGATCTGACCGGCAGACGCATCGACGCCGTGCGCCGTCGCGGCAAGTTCCTGTGGCTCGAGATGGCCGACGACGCCCTCATCATTCACCTCGGCATGAGTGGACAGTTTCGGATCAATGCGCCCGACGACGAACTCATCCGCAACACTCGCGTCCGATTCCGCCTCGACGACGGCTCCGATCTGCGCTTCGTCGACCAGCGCATGTTCGGTGGGTTGGAGTGGGCGCCGGGCCGCGCGTCGGACCCAGTGCCCCACATCGCGCTGGACCCGTTCGATCCGAAGTTCGACGCCCGCGCGGTTGCGGCACGCCTCCGGTCTCGCCGGACGGGCGTCAAACGAGCGTTGCTGAACCAGTCGCTGATCTCTGGGATCGGCAACATCTACGCCGACGAGGCGCTGTGGATATCGCGGATCCACTACGACCACCCGTCTGATGCGCTCGGCCCACGCAAGGCCCTAGACCTTCTGAGGGCGGCCAGCGACGTGATGGCCTCGGCGCTGGACCAAGGCGGCACGTCCTTCGACTCGCTGTACGTCAATGTGAACGGGGAGTCCGGCTACTTCGACCGTGCGCTCAACGCCTACGGTCAGGAGGGGCGGCCGTGCCGTCGGTGTGGAACGCCGATCGTGCGAGAGCAGTTCATGAATAGGTCGTCGTTCTTGTGTCAGCGTTGCCAGCGGAAACCGCGGCGCGAATCTAGTGATTCTGCGCAAGATTGACAGTCTGGTTCACTCATGAGCAGAGTCGTGCTGCATTTTCCGTTCAGGGTGGCCCTCAGGTGGCGACTCGGTGATTTGATCCAGGGAATGTAACCGTCTTAGGGCGGGGCGGCCGAGGCGCGAAAGGCTTGGCGCCGTGCGCACCGTAGACTGCCGTACCGGGGCACGCCGAGCGTCAGCCTCACATTCATCAACTGCAGCCGCTACTTTTGTCCGAGGTGTCAGAAGGCGCCGAAGGGAAACTAGGTGATCAAGTCAGTCGTGGATCGATACGGGCACTCGCTCGGGCAGTTCCTGCGCTTCGGCATCGTCGGCGGCAGCGGCGTCGTCGTCAACATGGTGGTCAACATCATCATGAACAAGCTCAACGGCGGCTCGATCAACGCGCAAGACGTGGTGTGGTCCATCCCCGGCACCGACTTCAACATCCGCTTCACGCAGCTGGCTTGGTTCATCCCGTTCCTCGTGGCGAACGTCTGGAACTTCCAGCTGAACCGCTGGTGGACCTTCAAGAGCTCCAAGCACGCCGGCTGGTGGAAGGAATTCTGGCCGTTCTTCGCCGTCGGCTCCGTGGCCATGCTCGTCGGAGCGCTACTCAAGCTGCTCATGACCAATCCGACGATGCCGCTGTACCTGCCCGAGCCGCACTTCCATGAGGAGACGGGGCTGCGCTCACGCGAGTACTGGGCGCAGCTGATCGCCATCTTCCTGACGTTGCCGATCAACTTCGTCGTGAACAAGCTGTGGACGTTCCGGGCCGTGCGGGGGAACCGCGCTGTTGATGTGCCGCCGTCGAAGGTGGATGCCTAGGCATGTACCTCAAGCAACTCACCCTCCGCGGCTTCAAGTCTTTCGCGTCGGCGACGACGCTCGTCTTCGAGCCGGGCATCACCTGCGTCGTCGGCCCCAACGGTTCCGGCAAGTCGAACGTCGTCGACGCGCTGAGCTGGGTGATGGGCGAGCAGGGCGCCAAGACGTTGCGCGGCGGCAAGATGGAAGACGTCATCTTCGCTGGCACCGCCAAGCGCGCACCGCTCGGGCGCGCCGAGGTTGAACTCACCATCGACAACTCCGACGGCGCCCTCCCGATCGAGTACGCCGAGGTCACCATCACGCGCACGATGTTTCGTAGCGGTGGCTCCGAATACGCCATCAACGGTGCGCCCGCCAGACTCCTCGACGTGCAGGAGTTGCTGAGCGATTCCGGCATCGGCCGCGAGATGCACGTCATCGTCGGGCAGGGACAGCTGGACGCCATTTTGCAAGCCACCCCGGAATCGCGTCGCGGTTTCATCGAGGAAGCCGCAGGCGTCCTCAAGCACCGCAAGCGCAAGGAGAAGGCGCTGCGGAAGTTGGACGCCACCAAGGCCAACTTGGAGCGCCTCCAAGATCTCGTGGCCGAGTTGCAGCGGCAGCTCAAGCCGCTGGGCCGCCAGGCGCAGGCGGCGCGGAAGGCCGCCGTCATCCAGTCGGAATTGCGCGACGCGAAGGCACGCCTCTTGGCCGACGACCTCGCCGCCGCCCAAGCGAAACTGGCCGCAGAACTCGCCGACGAAGCCGCCGCAGCAGAAGCACAGGCGAGGGCCGAGAAGGCCGTGGCCGACGCGCTGGCCGCGGAGGAGGCGGCCGAGCACCGTCTGCGGGCCGCTTCCGCCGATTTCAACGCCGCCCAAGAGCAGTGGTATTCGCTGGCCGGCCTGCGCGAGCGCGTCACCACGACGATCTCCATCTCCGCGGAGCGGATGCGCGCAGGTGAGAACCAGCCGACCTTGGACGTCGGGGGTCGCGATCCGGAAGCCCTGGAAGCCGAGGCAGCCGAGATCCGCGCCAAGGAGCAGCTGCTGCGCGGCGACGTCGAATCCGCCCACTCGGCGCTCACCGACGCGACGCTTCGGCGCAACGCCGCCGAACAGGAGCATTCGGCCGCGGAGCAGGCGTACAGTGCGGCGCTCCGGGCCATCGCTGATCGACGCGAGGGCCTGGCCCGGCTGACCGGCCGCGTGAACTCGATTCAGTCGCGCCTCGAGGCATCCGACGAGGAGATGGCGCGTCTCGCGCACCGACGCGACGAAGCTCTGGCCCGCGCGGACGAGGCGAGCAAGAAGTACCACAGCACCGAATCATCATTGGCCGGCCTCGGCGCGTCTGAGTCGGACCTCGACGAGCGTTACGAAGCCGCCGCCGCAGCGGTCGAGGTGCTAGAGGAGGAGCTGACCGGGCTGAAGGCCCGGGAAGTTGAAGCGGCGCAGCGTCGAACCGGCATCGAGGCGCGGATCTCGGCGCTGCGGTTGATGACGCAACGCAAGGACGGCTCGGGTGACCTGATCGAGTCTGGCCGCGACGACGTCGTCGGACGGTTGGGCGAACTGCTCTCGGTGAAGGCCGGTTGGGAGGCCGCCGTCGCTGCGGCGCTGCGGGGCATGACCGAGGCAGTGGTCGTCGACGGTTTGGCCGGCGCCGCCGCGGCATCGCAGTTCCTCGCCGACGGCGACCTGGGCAGGGCGCCACTGATCGTCGCCGGCGCGCCCCGCCAGAAGCTGCCCGCGGTCAAGGGAACTGCCGTGCGCGATCTCGTGGACGCCCCGGAGTCGCTGGCGGGCGCACTGGATCAGCTGCTGGCCTCCGCCGTCGCCGTCGAGGACGCTGACGCTGCCCGGGCGGCGGTGGACGGCGACCCGTCGCTGGTCGCGGTCACCCGTTCGGGTGACTTCTACTCGGCGTGGCTGGTTGAGGGCGGCTCCGCGGCGGCGCCGTCGCTGCTCGAGGTCACGGCTCAGTTGGCTGAGGCTGAGGAAGAGCTCGTCGCGAGCCGGCATGAGTCGGATCGGTTGCGATTCGCGTTGGAGGAGCTCCGGGCCAAGCTCGAGGACGCCAAGCAGGCGGAGAACGCTGCGCTGAGCGAACTGCACGATTCCGACGCCCAACTGGCCGCGGTCGCTGACCAGCTCGGCTCCTACCGCCAGGCGCAGGCGTCCGCCACGCGCGAGGCGGAGCGGCTGGCCGAAGCCATGGAGACGGCGAAGGGCGCCCGACTGCGCGACGAGGAGTCACTGACAGAGCTGAAGGCGCGCCTTGAAGCCGCCTCGAACGAAGGGGACGTGGCTGAGCCAGACCCGGCGGAGCGGGACGACAAGGCGGGCGAGGCCCGCCGCGCCCGACAGGCCGAGATGGACGCCCGTCTGGCCCTGCGCACCTCGGAGGAGCAGGTCAAGGCCATCTCTGGGCGTGCCGATTCCCTGCTCCGGGCAGCCCAGCACGAGCGGCAGTCGCGGGCCAAGGCCAAGCAGCGTGCCGAGCAGTTGCGACGTGAGGGCGAAGTTGCACGCGTCGTGCACGAGGCCGCCCTCGTGCTCGCCGACCGCATCGAAACCGTCCGCCAGCGGGCCTCGGCGCAGCGCGACGCCGCAGACCAATCCCGACGCGACGCCGAGACCGGCACCACCCAAGCCCGGCATGCCTCCAAGGCGGCCTCCGCGAGGCTCGACGAGATCGTCCGCGGAGCCCACAAGGACGAGATGGTGCGGATCGAGCACCGGATGCGCATCGAGCAGCTCACCGACAAGGCGCTGGGGGAGTTGGGCCTCGAACCGGAGCAACTGGTCGCGGAGTACGGCCCGGACCAGCTCGTTCCAGTGCTGACCAGACCCGACGGCACGCCGCTCACAGAGGAGGATGAGCAGCCGGAACCCATCGCCTACAACCGCGATCAGCAAACGGCCCGCCTCCGCGCCGCCGAGCGCAATCTGGCGGTCCTCGGCCGAGTGAACCCGTTGGCGCTCGAAGAGTTCGACGCCATGACGGCCCGCCACCAGTTCCTGGCCGAGCAACTCGACGACCTCAAGCAGACACGAGGCGACCTCATCGACATCGTCGCCGAGGTGGACAAGCGGGTCCAAGAGGTGTTCGAGGCCGCCTACAAGGACGTCGAGAAGAGCTTTGAGGACGTGTTCTCACGCCTCTTCCCGGGCGGCGAAGGCCGGCTGATCCTCACGGATCCGTCCGATTGGCTCAACACCGGTGTCGACGTCGAAGCGCGCCCTGCCGGCAAGCAGGTCAAGCGGCTCTCCCTGCTCTCGGGCGGCGAGCGCTCTCTGGTGGCGGTGGCGTTCCTCGTGGCGCTCTTCATCGCCCGCCCCAGCCCGTTCTACATCCTCGATGAGGTGGAGGCGGCCCTCGACGATGCCAACCTCGGGCGACTCCTCACCATCTACGAGGAGCTGCGGGCGAACTCGCAGTTGCTCATCATCACCCACCAGAAGCGGACGATGGAGATCGCCGACTCTCTGTATGGCGTCACGATGCGCGGCGACGGGATCTCCACCGTCGTGAGTCAACGACTCCACAACGCCTAGGTGAACGCTGGGTAGCGAGTTCGTCGTTTGGCCCGGCCGCCTGACACAATGATGGGGCCTTGCATTTCCTTCCCCCGAAAGGCTCCCATGTTCTTTGTTGTCGCCGTGCTCGTGAGCGTCCTGCTAGCTGCCGCCGTCCTCCTGACCGTGGCTGTCAGCGGTGGCCACCTGCAGCTGCCAGAGAACTCCCGCTTCACCGGATACGCCCAGAAGGGCGCCGAGATTCTGGGTGCCGACGGCACCCCGCCGCGGTTCCTGGACCGCTTGGACGAAGTGCGCCCCGCCTCCCGCGGCTAAGGGGTCACCAACCACTCCACTAGGATGAGCGCGTGGAATGGTTTTTCTGGCTCATCATCGCGGTCGTCGGTCTGTGCATCGTCGTCGCAAGTATCGTCATCACGGTCGACGGCCGTCGGCAACTCGAGAACAAGCGCCGCGAGGAGCTTGAACACCAGCCCACTCCGGGCCCGGTCGAGGCGCCACCCACCGCTGAAGAGCCCACGCTCGAACCCGAACTCCAGCCTGACGTAGTCACCGAACCCGACGCGCCGCCGGTCGAGGCGCCGGTCGAGCCTTCACCGGAGCCGGAGGTCCTCGAACCCGAGGCACCTTCGCTCGACGAGCCTGAGGCGCCCACTTCCCGCTGGGCCCGACTTCGCCGTCGACTCTCCACCAGCAACAACGCGCTTGCACGTGCGCTGGCTGACCTTCTGTCCTCCGACCGGATCGACGCCGAGGTCTGGGACGATTTCGAGACCACCCTCATCACCTCCGATCTGGGCGTCGGCCCGACGATGGAGCTCACCGAGGCGCTGCGCAAGGAACTCGCCGTCGACGGCGTCTCAGATCCGGCCAAGGCCAAGCAGGTCCTGTCGCGCGAGCTGCTGAAGCTCGTGGACCCGTCGCTGGATCGCTCCCTCAACCTGACGCCCGCCAACCCGGGCGACCCCGCCGTCGTGCTGGTCGTCGGCGTCAACGGCACCGGCAAGACCACCACCGTCGGCAAGCTGGCACGCGTGCTGGTGGCCGAGGGCAAGTCCGTTGTCCTGGGCGCGGCCGACACGTTCCGTGCCGCCGCGGCCGAGCAGCTCGCCACCTGGGGTGAGCGCGTCGGTGTGGAGACCATCCGTGGCGAAGAGGCGGCAGACCCGGCCTCCGTGGCGTTCGACGCCGTCGCCAAGGGCGTCGAGCAGGGCGTGGATGTCGTCATCGTCGACACCGCCGGCCGGCTCCACACCAAGACGGGCCTCATGGACGAGCTCGGCAAGGTGAAGCGCGTCATCGAGAAGAAGGCCGGCGTCACCGAGGTGCTGCTGGTGCTCGACGCCACCACCGGCCAGAACGGCATGACGCAGGCCCGCATCTTCGCCGAGGTCGTCGACGTCACCGGCATCGTGTTGACCAAGCTCGACGGGTCCGCCAAGGGCGGCATCGTGATTCAGGTGCAGCGAGAACTCGGCGTTCCCGTCAAGCTTGTGGGCCTCGGCGAGGGTGTCGACGACTTGGCCCCGTTTGAGCCCGAGGGCTTCGTCCAAGGCATCCTCGGCGAGTGAGTCTAACGACGGCGGCTGAGGAGCCACGCAGCGGCGCCGCCGCCCACCAACAGCACGGCACCACCGATCGCCATAGGAAGAACCACTGAACCCGTGGCGTCCCCCTCGGCCTCGGTCGTGGCTTCGGTGGATTCCGCGGTAGCG
>DYZF01000168.1 GCA_020741375.1 Tessaracoccus flavescens | reverse complement strand
CAGCAGCCAGTCCGCGTCAACGACACACAGCACACCGTCGTGATGTCCGTGGCGGATCGACAAAGCGCCAGTTGAACACCTGACGCGCGATACTGTCACGGTCATGATCACGTGGTTCGCCTACGAGTACTGCACCGACATTGCTGCTACCCGCGACTTCTACCACGACCTCGTGGGCCTGGAGCTGATTTGGGATGAGCCCGATGACATCGCGTTCGTCCATGGCTGCGTGCAAATTTCCTTCCAGAGGGCCATCTCGCTCGAGCGCCCGAACGGTTGGGCTTTCCAACCCGGCTGGAGTCAGGGCCAACTCCCGGGCGCACCCGAGACAGAACAGGTGAGATCCATCTCCGTCGCGCTGTCGCCCATCGACTTCCAGAAAGCCGTGGACCGGCTCAAGAAAGCCGGAGTCGAGACGCTGCGAACTGAGCCCTTTTGGGTGGGCTACTGGTCCTTCGTCATCCTGGACCCGGACGGGCGAACAGTGGAACTGACCGACCCGAAATCACCGAGGACGTGATCGGGTCTTCCGTTCGGGGTTCCAAACGCACGCTCTTGCCGCTCCTGGGACGGTCGAATCCGGTGTGGCAGGTGTATGGCCAGACCGAATCGCATCGGTGCCCCCTGCCGCGTGACCTTGACTCCTTCGTCCATACTTGCAGGAACGTACGTCATAACGTACGCTGCTTGGTGGAGGTGGTACCCGTGACTGCTGTGAGCGCAACGTCTGCCCGCGCGAACCTGTACCGGTTGATCGACCAGGTCAACGAGGAGTCCGAGCCGCTGACCATCACCGGCCAGCGTGGCAACGCGGTGCTTATCGGCGAGGAGGACTGGCTCGCCATCCAGGAGACGCTGTTCCTTGAGTCGGTACCGGGGTTGGCCGATTCCATCCGGCGCGCCCGCGCGGAGGGCGTCGAAGCGGGCTCGACCGAGCTTGACTGGTGAGTCCCTGGACTCTGGTGTACTCACGCCAAGCCCAGAAGGACGCCAAGAAGCTGGCCTCCTCAGGGCTGAAGACGAAGGCGCAGCACCTGCTAGAGGTTCTGGCCCAGGATCCGTTCACCACGTCACCCAAGTACGAGAAGTTGGTCGGTGACCTCGCTGGCTGCTACTCACGGCGCATCAACATCCAGCACCGACTTGTCTATGAGGTGCTCCCTGATCGCCACGTCGTCCACATCCTGAGGATGTGGACCCACTACGAGTAGCCCCTCACCGAACGTCCGATCATGCCGCGGGCAGGACGGTTCATTGGCTCCTGTAGATGTCGGACCGGTGGTCGATGGCCACGATGGTGACGACGTCGGAGATGCGGTAGATGATGCGGAAGTCGCCGCGACGTGCGCTGTGGAGGCCTTCCATTTCACGGCGCAGCGGCTTGCCGACCCGACGCGGGTTCGCGGTCACGGGCCCGTAGATGAACTCCACCGCTGCGGCGGCAACCTTCTCCGGAAGGTGGGTCAGGGCGCGCTTGGCCGTCGGGGTCCAGGCGATGGACAGTGGAGCGTCGTCGCTCATGCGGTGAGGGTGCGGAGGATCTCGTCCTTGGTCATGACTTCTGCGTCGCCGGCGGAGAGTTCGCTCAGGCTGGTTCGGACTTGCCGCATCAGCTGAGGGCGGCCGGCGATGTCCAGGGTCTCTTCGAGCGAGGCGAGGTCGTCGATGCTGACCACGACGGCCGCGGGGCGGCCATGCTTGGTAATCACCACCCGATCGTGCTCTCGTTCCACCTGGTCTACCACTTCGGACAGGTGATTCTTGACGTCCCGTAACGCCATCGATCCTTCAACGGTCATGGCTACAAGTGTAGCCACAATCCGGACGTCCGCAATGCGCGCTTGCCGCACCTCGCGCGCCTCGCCCGGGGTCATCCTCTGGGTTCGGCTAGCTCTGGAGTTGGTCTAGGTGCCAGTGGACAGACGTCGGTGTGCAGGTCGGCAGACTGATGCGATGCGGGGATTCGCTGATGCTGGGGTCAAGCCCCGTGGAGTGGTGTAGCGGTTTTTCCTTCGTAGGTCGTTGATTGAGAGTCGGAAGTCTGGATGGCCGGACCGTTCGAGGATGGACTTCCGCTTCACCCGATCACAGACGTGGTGATGGGATTGTCTGTTCTCTTCGGATTTTCCTTCCCCTTCATCGTGCTTCCGGTCGCCTCTGGCGTGTGGCTCTATTCGAACGGTGACAAAGCGGTACGCCTTGTGACCGTGCTGGGCGTGCGGGTTCTCCAGGCGAATAGCTTGAGATCCCGGGCGCTGTTCAACATACCTGGGCAGGGGTGGAGACCACTCGCAGTGGGCCACCCCCCTGTACGTCGCCAGCGGTCTGGCGCTCGTCGCTATGCTCCTGTATGGCATCGCCACATCGCCTCGTCGACGCTCAGGCGGGATTCCGCGGGCCACGCTGAGTTAGCCTGCTGACCAGGCCGCAACGACTGAAGGAGGAGGTGTCATGGAGATGCTGCAACTCCTCTTCGGGGTGGGGCTCGTGGCTGTGTTAGAGCTCGTCCTGCGCGTGCTGCTCGTCCGGTTGTCCGGACTCCGGCTGACCGACTGGATCGGCTACGTCGCTTGCGCGGCCGGCGTGGTGGCCGTCCCGTCGATGCAGTGGGAGATCAGCCCGTGGCTGCTGCTCGGGATTCCTGTCGCTGTGGCCGTCGCCGTACGGAGAGGGGCGTCGACGGTGGACGCGTGGCGTCGCGGCCAACCGGTGGCAGGCGTCTTCACGTTCAGCCCGCCTCCGCCGGGTGTGGTAGACCGCTTCCGGGCCTGACCAGCCGTGGAGGAGTGTTTCCGGCGCTCCCTCAGCCAGTCGCCCGGCGAGTGGTCGAAGGGCGCCCGCCCGTGCGGACGGCTCGCCGCGGGCAGGCGTCGTCGCTGCGACATCGCTTGTGATCTTCATCGCGCAGAAACGGACTCCCTTGGGGAGACAATGTGGCA
>DYZF01000167.1 GCA_020741375.1 Tessaracoccus flavescens | reverse complement strand
CGCCGCGCGCGGCATCACCACCCCCACCCCCATCCAGGCGGCGACGCTGCCCGATTCGCTCAGCGGACGCGACGTTCTGGGGCGCGGCCGCACCGGCTCCGGCAAGACGTACGCGTTCCTGCTGCCGATGGTGGCCCGCCTCGTCGCGTCCGGCACCCGCCGCGCACCCAAGCGTCCGCGTGCGCTGATCCTCGCGCCGACCCGCGAGCTCGCCCTCCAGATCGACGAATCCCTCGCGCCTCTGGCCGCGGCCACCGGACTCACCTCCCGCACCGTGTTCGGCGGCGTGAACCAGAAGCCGCAGGTGGCCGCGCTCACCAAGGGCGTCGACATCCTCGTGGCGTGCCCCGGCCGCCTGGAGGATCTCATCGGGCAGGGCTTCGCCTCGCTGGCCGCCGTCGAGATCACCATTCTCGACGAGGCCGATCACATGGCCGACATGGGCTTCCTCCCGTCGGTGCGTCGCCTGATGGATCAGACCCCCGAGCGCGGGCAGCGCATGCTGTTCTCCGCCACGCTCGACAAGCAGGTCGACACCCTCGTCAAGCGCTACATGCACGAGCCGACGGTGCACGAGGCGGACTCCCCGCAGTCGATCGTGCCGTCGCTCAAGCACCACGTGCTGCACGTCGCGGGCGACGCGCACCTGCCAGTCCTCATCGATCTGGTCGCCGCGCCCGGCCGCTCCGTGGTCTTCACCCGCACCAAGCACCGCGCGAAGAAGCTCGCCAAGCAGCTCAACGCCGCCGGCGTTCCCGCCGTCGAACTGCAGGGAAACATGAGCCAGAACGCGCGTGAGCGCTCGATGGCCGCGTTCCACTCGGGCACCGCCCAGACGCTGGTGGCCACCGACGTCGCTGCGCGTGGCATCCACGTCGACGATGTCGGCTTGGTCATCCACGCCGACCCGCCGGTGGAGCACAAGGCCTACACGCACCGCTCGGGCCGCACCGCCCGTGCAGGCGCCGAAGGCACCGTCGTCACCCTGATGCTCGATGCGCAGCGCGGCGACGTGCGCGATCTCACGCGAAAGGCGGGCGTCAAGCCCACCGTCACCCGCGCCGATCAGCATCACCCCGTGCTGCAGGAGATCGCCCCGGGGGAGCGGGCCTTCCCCGGCGGTGTCGCCCCGATCGTGCAGACCCAGAAGCAGGGCGGTGGGGCTCGTCGTCGCTCCGCCTCGGCCACTGGCGGAGGAGCTGGAGCGCAGCGCCCCGACTCGCGTCGTTCAGATCGCGACCGCGGCCCCCGCGGGGAGCGCTCCGGCGGCCCGAGTCGCTCCGGTGGCCAGAGCCGCTCGGGAGGCTCGGAGAACCGCTCCCTGAGCGGACCGGCCCCTCGGCACGAGCGGCACCGAGCCGACGAAGGGCGCGGTGACAGCCGCCGTAGCGGCGAGCGTCGCCCAGCTGACGCGGGCGCCTCGAACCGTTCGTCAGACTTCTCTCACCACTCCGGCGGCGCCGCGAAGTTCTCGGCGTCCACCGGCGCATCGCGCCGTCGACGCGGCCGCTGAGCCAGCGCTAGTGGCGCTCGGCCGGCGGGGTCTCGAACTCGTGCTCGATCGGCTCGCCGTCCTCATCGGTGTGCTGGTACCACGCCGTGTACTCCTCGGCGTCAGACTCGAAGTGTGAGCCCGCGCCGTAGTCGTAGGTGTCTTCGGTGGTCGGCTCGATCGCGAGGGTGAAATTGTCTCCGTGCTCGTCGATGCCGCGGCGAACCGCCTTCTCTACCGCCCACGTCTCGTACTGGCCACGGAGGATGAGGGGATCGCTGCGCAGATCCTTCCAGAGCGCCACCACCATCACGATCAGGATGATCGAGAACGGCAGGGCTGTGACGGTGATCAGGTTCTGCAGGCCGGTGAGAGCCGTCTGGCCGCCCATCAGCAGCATCACGACGGCGATGCCCGCCATCAGGAGCGCGAAGAACGCGGTCACGGAGCGACGCGGCTGAGGGTTGCCGGACTGTGCGAGCTGCGAGTTCACCAGCGACGCGGAATCCGACGTCGTGACGAAGAAGATCGCCAGCATCACCATGATGATCGGCGCCACCACCTGCGAACCGGGCAGTTGCGAGAGCATCAGGAAGAAGGTGTCCTCGGCGGGCGGCATGGTTGCCGCGGTGTTGTCGGCCGCCATGATCCCGCTTTGCCGCTGCAGCCAGATGCTCGTGCCGCCCATGATCGTGAAGGCCACGACGATGATGGTCATCGGCAGGAAGAGCACGCCCAGAACGTACTGACGGATGGTGCGGCCCTGAGAGATCTTGGCGGTGAAGATGCCGACGAATGGGGCCCAGCTCACCCACCACGCCCAGTAGAACGTGGTCCAACCCGTGAGGTAGCCCTGCATGGCCTCGGAATCGGACATCGTGCGCGCCGACATTGCGGGGATGGACGCGAAGTAGTCGATGAGGACGCCGGGGATGATGTTGATGAGGAAGACCGTCGGGCCGACGATGAAGATGAACAGCGCCAGCCCGATCGCAAGCACCAGGTTCACGTTCGAGAGCCACTTGATGCCGCGGGCGACGCCCGAGACGGCCGATGCGATGGTCCCCAAGGTCAGGATTCCGATCACGATCAACGCCAGTGTTGTCAGCGCGATCTGCCATCCGGTGACGATCTGGAAGCCGCGCGAGATCTGCAGCGCGCCCAGCCCCAGCGATGCCGCCGTGCCGAACAGGGTTGCGATGATGGCCAGCGAATCGATGATGCGCGAGGTGAGCGAGCCGCTCCTGTAATCCTTCATCAGCGGAGCCAAGATGGCGCTCATCAGCGGCACCCGGCCACGGCGGTAGGACGCGTACGCGACGGCCAACCCGACGACGGCGTACATCGCCCACGCATTGATGCCCCAGTGGAAGGCCGATGCTCCCGGTTGCTAACAAAGATCCTAGTCAGGCTAGCAATGAAGCCGCGGTGGGGCTGGTGACTCCTAGACTTCTCGGTCAGCGGACGCTAGGAGACGCGATGCCCTTCGTCAGCAACGTGCGACTCTCGCGATTGTGCTGCTCAGGGAACTGCGAACCTCTCCCGTCAGGCGAAGGTCTCGAACGTGTCGTCGACGGCGACGGGCTCGGTCCGCTTGAAGTTCTGCAACCGCAGCGAGTTCTGCACCACCAAAACGCTCGAGAGCGACATCGCGCCGGCCGCGATCAGCGGGTTCAACAAGCCCGCCATCGCCACGGGAACGGCAGCCATGTTGTAGCCGAACGCCCACATCAGGTTCAGCTTGATCGTGCTGAGCGTCTTCCGCGACAGGCCGACGGCGTCGGCGATCGCCATGAGGTCGTCGCGCACCAAGATGATGTCGGTGGCCTTCAGCGCGACGTCGGTTCCGTTGACGACGCCGAGCCCCAGGTCGGCCGTCGCGAGTGCGATGGCGTCGTTGATGCCGTCGCCCACCATGGCCACCTTGTGGCCGTCGTCCTGCAGTTTCTGAATCGCTGCGGCCTTCTCCTGCGGCAGAACCTCGGCGATCACCTCGTCGACGCCCAGTTCGCGACCGATGCGCTCGCCGGCAGCCTTGGAGTCGCCGGTGAGCACGACGGTGCGCAGCCCCTTCGACCGCAAGGTCGCGACCGCTGCACGGGCGTCGGGCTTCAGTTCGTCACTCAACGCGAGAGCACCGGCCAAGGCGCCGTCGACGGCGACGTACGAGACGCTGTTGCCCTCGGCCGCCGCGGTGGATCCGAACGCGAGTGCGGCGTCGGACACGGCGATGCCGCGTTCTTCGATGAGCGCCCGGTTGCCGATCAGCACCTCGGCGCCGTTGACCCGGGCGGAGGCTCCGAGCCCGGCGAGAGTGGCGAACTCGGTGGCTTCGAGCATCTCGAGGCCGCGCTCCTCGGCGGCCGCGACGATCGCTCGAGCGATGGAGTGCTGCGATCCGCGCTCGACGGCGGCCGCGTCCTGCACCACTCGGTCGGCTGAGGTGCCCTCCGTGTAGACGTCGGCGACGGACATGGTTCCGGTGGTCAGCGTCCCGGTCTTGTCCAGAACGACGGTGGTGATCTTGCCGCTGGCCTCCAGCGCGTCATGCCCCTTGATCAGGATGCCCAGCGACGCGCCGCGACCGATGCCCACCATGAGCGCCGTCGGCGTGGCCAGACCCAGCGCACAGGGGCAGGCGATGATCAGCACCGCGATGCCGATGCCGTACGCCTGCTGCAGCGGGGCACCGGCGATGGCCCAGCCGATGATCGTCAGGATCGACAAGGTGATGATCGTGGGCACGAACCAGGTGATGATCCGGTCGACGAGGCGCTGCATGTGCGACTTGCGCGCCTGCGCGTCCTCCGTCAGCGCGGCCATCTGCGCCAGCTGTGTGTGCGCGCCGACGGCGGTGGCCGTCACCACGAGGCGAGCATCCGTGCTGATGGTGCCGCCCGTGACGTCCTCGCCCGGGCCCATCGAGACGGGCACCGGTTCGCCCGTCAGCATCGACTGGTCGACGGCGGCCGTCCCCTCGGCGATGACGCCGTCGGTGGCGATGGTCTCGCCCGGCAGCACGACGAACTGCTCGCCCACCGAGAGTTCCCGCATCGGGATGAACTCCTCGCGACCGTCGCGCAGCGCCCGAACCTCGCTCGGTGCCAGCGCGTGCAGTGCGTTGAGGACGTCGCCGGCCTTTCGCCGCGACCGCGTCTCGAAGTAGCGCCCGGCCAGTTGGAACGTCGTCATGCCGGCCGCGACGTCGAGGTAGACGGAGTTGGCACCCTCGGGCGTGGCGCCGAAACCGAGCCAGAAGCCCTTGTCGGAGGCCTCGCCGAGGCCGAACAGCAGCGTGGCGACCGCCCACCCGAAGGAGGCGGCGATGCCGAGCGAGACGAGGGTGTCCATGCTGACTGCGCCGTGGCGAAGGTTGCGCAGCGTCGCCTTGTGGAACGGCCACGCGCACCAAGTCACGATCGGCAGCGCCATCAGAAGGCAGACGATCTCCCAGCCCGGGAAGCGCCACTCGGGCACCAGCGCGAGCACGATGGTGACGTCCATCAGCGGGATCGTCAGTGCCGCGGCCGTGATCAGGCGACGGCGCAACGAGGTGATGTGGCTCTCGGTGGCCCGCTGGCTCCACACGTCGTCGTCGCCTTCACGCAGGTGCGCGCCGTAGCCGGCCTTCTCCACCTGCGAGATGGCGGTGTCGACGTCGTCGATGCCCGTGATGTGCGCGCGGGCCGTGGCGTAGTTGACCGTGGCGGTCACGCCGTCGAGCTTGCGCAGCTTCTTCTCGATCCGGTTGGCGCAGGCGGCGCACGTCATGCCGGAGATCTCCAGCTCGATCACCGGGGCCCCGCTGGCCGTCGTGAGCGGTTCAGTCACCGCTGACCACCGCCCTTGTTGGCAGAATCACGCTGCGCCAAACGCTGCAGCATCTCGTTGTAATCGTCGAACTCGGAATCGCGCCCGGAGTCGTAGTGGCGATCCTTGCGGCTCGCCTCCTTCTTGTCTTGACGCGCCCACTGGATGCCCAGCGCGATGACCACCATCAGGGACGGGATCTCGCCGCCGGCCCACGCGACGCCGCCGCCCATCTCCTGCGCCGCCGCCAGATCGGCCCACGGCATGGAGAGGTACTCGTAGAACTGGCGTGCGATGACCAGGTTGCCGTTCATCAGGATGACGCCGAAGAAGGCGTGGAACGGCATGGCCGCCATCGCCATGCCCAGCTTTGCGATGTGGGGGAGCGGCTTGGGGGCTCGGTCCACGCCGATGATGAGGCTGTAGTAGAGGTAGCCCACCACCAGGAAGTGGATGTTCATCAACTGGTGACCCCAGTGGAAGGTCATCAGGAACTCGAACAGGCCGGTGAGGTAGAGGCCGTAGTACGACGAGATGAAGGCCACGAACGCGACCAGCGGGTTGTACAGCACCTTCATAAGCGGCCAGCTCATGATCCACGTCACCCAGTTGTGCAGGCCGTGGATGGGGCCGTCGGCGCGAGCCGCGCGCAGCACCAACGTGACGACGCCGCCCAGCGCCAGCAGGATCGGCACCAGCATCGACAGCGCCATGTGCATGATCATGTGGATGCCGAAGTGGCTCGCCGAGTACTTGCCGAAGCCCGAGCTCGTCGCGAAGACGAAGAACGCCCAGCCCACGATCCACGAGATGGTGCGTCCAACGGGCCACTCGATGCCGCGCTGGCGTGCGGTGCGCAGCGCCCCGAGGTAGAACACGACGCCCGCGACTGCGATCGCGCCCAGCAGCAGGTTGGGGCGCCACTGCGTGAACATGGAGATCACCGTGGGCGCGTCGGGGGTGTCGAAACCGATGAACACTTCGGCCACGGACGTCTCGACGAAGTACTGCGGGGGCGGTTCGCGCATCATCGTCACGGTGGCGGCGAGCCAGCCGGCGCCGGCGAGCATCGCCAGCAGCAGCGCCCAGCCGCGAGTGCGGCCACGCAGCAGTACGACGGCGAGCGCCAGCACCGCGAGGCACACCCAGCGGGCCACGATTAGCCATCCGGTGATGCTGCCGAGCAGCGTCGTGCCCTGCGTCTTGAACCAGGCGAGGACGAGGTCGGTCACGAGAATCACGGGCAGGGTGACGACGGCGATGTTGACCACGCGCCGCCACGTCGGCTCAGTGATCTCCCGGCCGGCGATCGTGAGGAAGGCCGCGACCGCCAACGTCCCGAGCAGCGGGAAGCTCGCGATGGCTTGGAGGTAGCCGGCGTCGCTGCCCCAGTCGTGCGCGGGGCCGACGAGCACCTGGCCGATGGCCACCGGAATGAGGACGCCGAACGCCGACGCCCACAGGCCGATCAGCAGCGTGGTCCACTTCGACGCGAACACCGACACGATCGCGACGATCGCGGCCGCGGCGAACCGCAGGATGTAGGCGCCCGTGCTGTTGGAGGCGGCGACGGCGTAGTCGAGGCGCCCGGGCTCGGCCAGTTCGGCGGGGGAGACGCCCGACGAGTTGAGGATGTTGACGAAGATCAGAGCAGCAGCGATGATGGCCCACACGTGGGCGGCCACCCGGAAGATGGTCAGATCAAGGCCCGGCGGCACCTTCTCGGCCTTCTTGTGCGGCAGGTCGCGCAGGAACAGCACCCACACCAGCGCGCCGACGGTGACCACCCCGGCGATCTCGGCGATGGCCGTCAGCGTTGCCGACGACATGGCCACGGCCAGACCGGGGAAGGTGCGGATCAGCGCGTGATAGGGACGCTCCCCGGCCCACACTGCGAACATCACTGGCGCGGCGAGCACGAAAGCCGTGCCCACAGCCATGGCGGTGGTGAGGAGTCGTCGCTGCATGCCCACCATTGTCGCCCCGATTCGCCGCGGGGGCTAACCGGGCCCCCGCTAGGCCTGATCGTGGCTAGCGCCGTCGAAGACGATTTCACGCTGGGGCGCGCCTGAGATAGGCTAGACCAGTTGCCTTGGGTCTGTGCCCCTTCGGGGGGACCTTTCCCGGGCCAACACATGCCCTGCACTCTCTCGAGCTGTGGGGTGCCTCCTGGCAAAATCCAGGGGGTCGGTTTCTAGTTTCACAAGGCCTTATCCGGGAACCGGTGAGACAAGGAGAAGTAATGATCCAGCAGGAGTCGCGACTTAAGATCGCCGACAACACTGGTGCCAAGGAGATCCTTTGCATTCGTGTTCTCGGTGGTTCGAAGCGCCGCTATGCGTACCTGGGCGACACCATCGTCGCCACCGTCAAGGATGCAATTCCTGGCGGTAACGTCAAGAAGGGCGACGTGGTCAAGGCCGTTGTCGTCCGCACCGTCAAGGAGCGTCGCCGCGCCGACGGTTCCTACATCAAGTTCGATGAGAACGCTGCAGTCATTCTGAAGGCAGACGGCGAGCCCCGCGGCACCCGTATCTTCGGCCCTGTGGCCCGTGAGCTTCGCGAGAAGAAGTTCATGCGCATCATCTCGCTCGCACCGGAGGTGATCTGACATGTCGCTCCACGTCAAGAAGGGTGACCTCGTCCGCGTCATCTCTGGCAAGGACAAGGGTGTGACCGGCGAGATCATCGCCGTCGACGCTGAGAAGCAGCGCGTCACCGTCCAGGGCGTCAACCTCGTCAAGAAGCACCGTCGTGAGGGTCAGACCCCCAACGGTCGCAAGATCGAGGGTGGCATCATCAACGTCGAGGCTCCGATCCACGTTTCCAACGTGCAGCTCGTGGTCAAGGTTGACGGCAAGGAGGTCGTGACCCGCGTCGGTTACGAGCGCCGTGAAGTCACCAAGAAGCGTGCCGACGGTTCCGAGTACAAGGCCATGCGCTCCGTGCGTATCGCCCGCAAGACCGGCGAGGAGATCTGAGATGACTGAGACCGCCACCACCAAGACGATGCCCCGCCTCAAGGCGAAGTACCGCGAGCAGATCGTTCCTGCCATGCAGGAAGAGTTCAACTACGCCAACGTCATGCAGATCCCCGGCCTGGTGAAGATCGTGGTGAACATGGGTGTCGGCGAGGCCGCGCGCGATTCGAAGATCATCGAAGGCGCCATCAAGGACCTCACCGCCATCACCGGCCAGAAGCCGTCGGTGACCAAGGCCCGCAAGTCGATCGCCCAGTTCAAGCTCCGTGAAGGCATGCCGATCGGCTGCCACGTCACGCTGCGCGGCGACCGCATGTGGGAATTCGCCGACCGTCTCCTGACGCTCGCGCTGCCCCGTATCCGCGACTTCCGTGGCCTCAACGGCCGCCAGTTCGACGGCAACGGCAACTACACCTTCGGTCTCAACGAGCAGGTCATGTTCCTCGAGATCGATCAGGACAAGATCGACCGCGTCCGCGGCATGGACATCACGTTCGTGACCTCCGCTGACAACGACGAGGAAGGCCGCGCGCTGCTGAAGCACCTGGGCTTCCCCTTCAAGGCCGTTGACGACCCGAAGAAGCAGAAGACCAAGCGTGGTCCTGCGTTCTACGCCAAGAAGAAGAAGTGAGCTGATCGGTAATGGCTAAGACAGCACTCAAGGTCAAGCAGTCCCGTAAGCCGAAGTTCGGCGTGCGTGCGTACACGCGCTGCCAGCGTTGCGGCCGACCCCACTCGGTCTACCGCAAGTTCGGCCTCTGCCGCATCTGCCTGCGCGATCTGGCCCACGCCGGCGAACTGCCCGGTGTGACCAAGTCGTCCTGGTGACCCCCACCGCATAAGAAATCATCACGTTGCGCAAGGTCCCTGCACGGGAAACCAGCGCGAGAAAAGAGGCAAATAAGTCATGACGATGACTGATCCGATCGCAGACATGCTGACGCGTCTGCGTAACGCCAACCAGGCGTACCAGGATTCGACGTCCATGCCGTCGTCGAAGATCAAGGTGGGTATCGCTGAGATCCTGAAGGCCGAGGGTTACATCTCGGACTTCGAGCTGACCGAGGTTGAAGGCCAGGTCGGCAAGGTGCTCAAGGTCACCCTCAAGTACGGCGATTCCCGCGAGCGTTCGATCGTGGGCCTTCGTCGCATCAGCAAGCCCGGTCTGCGCGTTTACGCCAAGGCCACCGAGCTTCCGAAGGTGCTGGGCGGTCTTGGTATCGCCATCATCTCGACCTCGCAGGGTCTGCTGACCGACAAGGCAGCCAAGTCCAAGTCCGTGGGCGGCGAAGTTCTCGCCTACGTCTGGTGACCGGGCGAAGGTAAGGAGAAACAGAAATGTCACGTATTGGCAGGCTCCCCATCGCCATCCCTTCCGGTGTCGACGTCAAGCTCGACGGCCGTCAGGTCGACGTGAAGGGCCCCAAGGGTTCCCTCTCGCTGACTGTGGCCGAGCCCCTGACCATCGCGAAGAACGACGATGGCCAGATCGAAGTTAGCCGTCCCAACGACGAGCGCGAAAGCCGTTCGCTCCACGGCCTCACCCGCACCCTGGTCAACAACATGATCACCGGTGTGACCGAGGGCTACGAGAAGAAGCTCGAGATCGTCGGCGTCGGTTACCGCGTCATCTCGAAGGGCCCGCAGCAGCTGGAGTTCGCTCTCGGCTTCTCGCACCCCGTCGTGATCGACGCCCCTGAAGGCATCACGTTCACCGTCGAGACCCCCACCAAGTTCACGGTGTCGGGCATCGACAAGCAGCTCGTCGGAGAGACCGCGGCCAACATCCGCAAGCTCCGTAAGCCCGAGCCCTACAAGGGCAAGGGTGTCCGCTACGCGGGCGAGCAGGTCCGCCGCAAGGCTGGAAAGGCTGGTAAGTAATGGCCATCTCGCTCAGCACCCGCAAGTCGCTGGCTCCGAAGACCGCTTCTCGCGCTCGTCGCCAGCTCCGTGCACGCAAGCGGATCAGCGGCTCCGAGGCTCGTCCTCGTCTGGTCGTGACCCGCTCCGCTCGTCACCTGTTCGTTCAGGTGATCGACGACCGCGCCGGCAAGACGCTGGTGTCGGCTTCCACCATGGAAGCCGATCTGCGTGGCGCCGACGGCGACAAGTCCGCCAAGGCTCGCCAGGTGGGCACTCTCATTGCAGAGCGCGCCAAGGCGGCCGGCATCGAGAATGTCGTCTTCGACCGTGCAGGCAACAAGTATCACGGGCGTATCGCGGCTCTGGCCGACGCCGCCCGTGAGGCCGGTCTCGGCTTCTAACGACGAAAGGAAAGGTTTATCACGATGAGTGAAACCCAGCAGCGCGGCCGCGGCGGCGCTAACGGTGAGCGTCGTGGCCGTGACGATCGTCGTGGCCAGGCTCCCGCTAAGGAAGAAAGCAAGTACCTCGAGCGCGTGGTGACCATCAACCGCGTCGCCAAGGTCGTCCAGGGTGGTCGTCGCTTCAGCTTCACCGCACTGGTCGTCGTCGGCGACGGCGAGGGCATGGTCGGCGTTGGCTACGGCAAGGCGAAGGAGGTGCCGGCCGCCATCGCCAAGGGCGTTGAAGAGGCCAAGAAGCACTTCTTCCGCGTTCCGCTGATCCAGCGCACCATCCCGCACCCCGTTCAGGGCGAAAAGGCTGCCGGCGTGGTGCTCCTGCGCCCGGCATCGGCTGGTACCGGCGTCATCGCCGGTGGCTCGGCTCGCGCCGTTCTCGAGTGCGCCGGCGTGCACGACGTGCTCGCCAAGTCGCTCGGCTCGCCGAACGCCATCAACGTGGTGCACGCCACCGTCGATGCCCTGAAGCAGCTCGAAGAGCCCCAGGCTGTCGCGAAGCGTCGCGGCCTGCCTGTGGAGGACGTCGCCCCGGCGGCCATCCTCCGCGCTCAGAAGGAAGCCAAGGAAGAGGTGGCTCACTGATGGCTGAGCTGAAGATCACCCAGGCAAAGTCTGGGGTGGGCGGCAAGCAGTACCAGCGTGACACGCTGCGTACGCTCGGCCTGAAGCGTGTTGGCGATTCGGTGGTCCGCGAGGACCGTCCCGAAGTCCTCGGCATGATTCGCACCGTTGCCCACCTCGTTACCGTGGAAGAGGTGAAGTGATGACGCTGAAGCTGCATCACCTGCGTCCCGCTCCTGGCGCCAAGACGGCTAAGACCCGTGTTGGCCGTGGTGAGGGCTCCAAGGGTAAGACCGCTGGTCGCGGCACCAAGGGCACCGGCGCTCGTAAGAACGTTCCTCAGAACTTCGAGGGTGGGCAGATGCCCATCCACATGCGCCTGCCGAAGCTCAAGGGCTTCAAGAACCCGTTCCGGGTCGAGTACCAGGTTGTCAACGTCGGTCGTCTCGCCGAGCTGTTCCCCAAGGGCGGCACTGTGAGCGTCGAGGATCTGGTTGACGCCGGCGCGGTTCGCTCCGGCAGCCTCGTCAAGGTGCTCGGCACCGGCGAGGTCTCGGTTGCCCTCAACGTGTCCGCCCACGCCTTCTCCGGCTCTGCGAAGAGCAAGCTGGAAGCGGCCGGCGGTTCCGCTGAAGAGCTCTGACGAGTTCGCATAACTGAACCGACGGGGTGAGTGGCTCAACGCCACTCACCCCGTCGGTGTCTGCGCTCACGCCGTCGCAGATCGGGGAATCAGCGGCGCGTTTTTTGGCGCTTCGCTGAGCCTTGGTAGGCTGCTCTGGTTACCGTGCGCTCGCGCCCGGTTCATTTGTGTCTAATTGGAAGTAGGGTCGGATGATCTCCGCCATGGCTAACGCGCTGAAGACGCCTGATCTTCGCAAGAAGATCCTCTTCACGCTTGGCATCATCGTTGTCTTCCGCCTCGGGTCCACGGTCCCGTCGCCGAACGTCAACGTGGTGCGGATTGACGAGTGCATCGCGATGGCGTCCCAGGGTGACGGGGCTGGCCTCTACAGCATGATCAACCTGTTCTCGGGCGGCGCCTTGCTGAGCCTGACGGTGTTTGCGCTCGGCATCATGCCCTACATCACATCGTCGATCATCATGCAGCTGCTGACGGTCGTCATCCCCAAGCTGGAGGCCCTCAAGAAGGAGGGCGCCTCCGGCACCGCCAAGATCACCGAGTACACCCGTTACCTCACCGTGGTGCTGGCCATCCTCAACGCGACGGCGTTCGTCACGCTCGCGCGCACCGGCCAGCTGTTCCCCGGCTGTGACGGCATCCTCTACAGCGACGAGCTGCTTCCGCTGGTGACGATGGTGTTCACCATGGTGGCGGGCACCGGCCTCATCATGTGGATGGGTGAGCTCATCACCGAGCGCGGCATCGGCAACGGCATGTCCATCCTGATCTTCACGCAGATCGCCGCCAGCTTCCCCCAGGGCCTGTGGTCCATCAAGGAGCAGAACCCCGGCGTCACCGGCTGGTTCCTCTTCTTCCTCGTTCTCGGCCTCGGCCTGCTCGTGATGCTCGGCATCATCTGGGTGGAGCAGGGCCAGCGTCGCATCCCGGTGCAGTACGCCAAGCGCATGGTCGGCCGTCGCCTCGTGGGCGGTTCCACCACCTACATCCCGCTGAAGGTCAACCAGTCCGGCGTCATCCCGGTCATCTTCGCCTCGTCGATCCTGTACCTGCCAGTGCTGTACTCCACGTTCCGCCCCGAGGGCGCGGTGTCGCTGTGGATCCAGCAGAACTTCGCGGGCCAGAACGTGCTGTCGAGCTTCTGGTACAACCTCGTGCAGTTCGTCCTCATCATCGCGTTCTGCTACTTCTACGTGTCCATCACCTTCAACCCCGAAGAAGTCTCGGACAACATGAAGAAGTACGGCGGCTTCATCCCCGGCATCCGCGCCGGCAAGCCCACCGAGCGTTACCTCGCCTACGTGCTCTCGCGCCTCACCGCGCCCGGCTCGCTGTACCTGGCCAGCATCGCCCTGATCCCCACCATCGCGTTCATGGCGGTGGGTGCCCAGCAGAACTTCCCGTTCGGCGGCACGTCGATCCTGATCATCGTCGGCGTCGGTCTCGACACGGTGAAGAAGATTGAGAGCCAGCTGCAGCAGCGCAACTACGAAGGCTTCCTCAAGTGAGGCTTCTGATCATGGGCGCCCCTGGCGCCGGTAAGGGAACGCAGGCCACCGCGCTTGCCGAACGCTACGGCGTACCGGCCATCTCCACCGGCGACATCTTCCGGTTCAACATCAAGAACCAGACCCCGCTGGGCGTCAAGGTCAAGGAGATCATCGACGCAGGGGAGTACGTGCCCGACGAGGTCACGGAAGAGATCGTCGCCGATCGCCTCGCCGAGGACGATTGCGCCGGCGGCTTCCTGCTCGACGGTTTCCCCCGCACCATGCATCAGGTGTACTTCCTCGATCGCTACCTCAGCGAGCGCGGCCAGAAGCTCGACGCCGTCGTCTCGCTCATGGTGGAGCCCGATTCCTTGGTGCAGCGCCTTCTGGCGCGGGCCGAGAAGGAAGGCCGCGCGGATGACAACGAAGACACCATCCGTCGCCGCATGGAGGTGTACGCGGGCCAGACGGCGCCGCTGATCTTCCACTACGAATCCAAGGGCCTCCTCGTCGAGATCGAGGGCACCGGCACCGTCGACGAAGTGCGTCAGCGCATGTTCGACGCCGTCGACGCCCACGCGGCCGCCCTGTGATCGAGGTTAAGACCGCAGACCAGCTGCGCCTCATGCGCACGGCCGGCCTGGTGGTCGCCGAGGGGCTCGAAGCCATGTGCGACGCAGCCGCGGTGGGCGTCACCACCGCCGAGATCGACGCGATCGGCCGTGAGATCCTGGCCAAGCACGGCGCCACGTCGTCGTTCCTCGGCTACGGCGCCGAGTACGGCACCCCCTTCCCGGCGGTGGCGTGCATCTCCGTCAACGACGAGCTCGTCCACGGCATCCCCGGTGACCGGGTGCTCGAGGACGGCGATCTCATCTCCATCGACTTCGGCGCCATCGTCCAAGGTTGGCACGGCGACGCGGCCCGCACCATCATCGTCGGCAGCCCAGACCCGGCCGACGTCGCGCTCATCGACGCCACCCGCGAATCGCTGTGGGCCGGCGCCCTGGCCATGCGCGACGGCGGTCGCGTGGGTGACGTGTCGAAGGCCATCGAGGCCTACGCCAAGAGCCTCGGCGTCAACTACGGCATTCTGCGCGAGTTCACCGGCCACGGCATCGGCTCGGAAATGCACATGAGCCCCGACGTGCCCAACTGGCACCGCCGTCGCCCCACGCCGAAGCTCAGCGTCGGCATGGCCTTGGCGATCGAGCCCATGCTCACCCGCGGCTACCACCAGACCGCCGAGCTGGACGACGACTGGACCGTGGTGTCCCGCGACGGGTCCAGGGGCTCGCACTGGGAGAACACCATCGCGATCACGGAGCATGGCCTGTGGGCCCTGACCGAGTTCGACGGCGGCGCGGAACGACTCGGCGACCGCTTCGGCCCGCTGGCGGACTGACCGCACCTAAGATGGGCGCATGGCGCTCCCACCTTCATCGAAGTACATCCAACGCTCCGGCGACCCGCTTGACGAGGTTGAGCGCGATTCCATCACCAAGCGGCTGAACGCCGCCTTCGCGGACGGTCGGATCACGCACGACGAGTACGCCGAGCACATGGACACGCTGTATGCGGCACGCACGCTGGGCGATCTCGTGCCCGTCATCGAGAAGCTGCCCGCGGCCGCCACCAGCGTGCCGGCGATCGTCGAGCAGGACCGCGCCCTGCCCGCCGGCCAAGTCACTGAATCCCGCAACCTCATGCCGTACGTGATCGGCACCGCCGTCGTGGGTGTGACGCTGGTTGCGATGCTCTTGCTGTTGTTGGTGCTGATCTTCTGACACACCGGCCGCGTAGGCTGGCCCGAACCGGCGAGAAGGAGACGAGGTGACCGAGCACTGGCAGTCTGCGCCCCCCGAGCCGAGGCCGTCGGTCGTCACGCGCCTCGGGATCGCTGCGACGGCGCTTGTCGTCGTGGCCGCTCTGGTCGTCATCGGCGTCAATCTGGTGCAGCCAGATGACCCCATCGCCCAGCCGCGCGTGACGCCGTCGAGCGCTGCTCCGCCGCCACAGCCGGCCCCGGCGACGCAGGCGTGGGCGCTGCCCGAGCGCGAATGGGAGGTGTTGCCGGCACCGAACCCCACCTCGCCCCTGGCGGCCGCTCAAGACACACCGCTCAACGCGCTGGTCTCCGTTCGGCTCGCGTCGTGCCCGCACCCCACGCCGATCACCAGCGAGAAGCAATGGCGCTCAGACGTGCAGGCGCAATGGTCCTGCCTGCACCGCGCGTTTATCCCGGAGTTCGAGCGACTGGGCTGGCCGACGGCGGAGCCCGCGGTGGAGTTCTTCACCGGGCCCGGCGACGACAGCGTCTGCGGCTATCTGGACGCTCCGGCTTTCTACTGCGCCGACGGCGACGGCACCGTCCACTTCGGCGGCGAGCACTTCGAGATGGCCAAGGCGTGGGATCTGTCGATCAACGAGATGGTGAATCACGAGTACGGGCATCACCTCCAGTCGCTGGCCGGGATCACCACGGCCAAGATGGCCGTCGGCGGCCGGGAGGCAGACCGTCGGGCCGAGCTGCAGGCAGTGTGCTGGTCCGGCATGTTGACCATGCACAACCGCAGCTTCACGTTCAACGAGCGCGATTACCGCTCGTGGGAGGACAGGCTGGCTTCCATGCGCGAGGACCGGATCCACGGCAACCGGGCCTCCCTGATCTACTGGGGCATGCGCGGTCTGTACGCGGCCACGCTCGGCGATTGCAACACGTGGGTCGTGGAGCCGGAACGGGTTGCCTGACGTGACACACGATCCGTTCCAGCGGCCCCGCCAGCCGTCCCCTCAGCAGTGGCCACCGCCGCAGGCCCAGTGGGGCCCGCCGTCGGCCCACCGCTACCCGGCCGGTGGCGGGATGCCGCCGCGCTGGTCTCCGCCGCCTCCACCACCCCGGAAGTCCGGTGGCCTGGGGAAGTTCCTCTTCCTCCTGTTTGCGGCCGCAGCCGCAGTGTTCCTGTTCGCCGCCTTCTCCCGCGGACTGGGGGAGGGGCTGCTCGACAAGCTCCCGGGAGGGACCGCTGAGTCGTCGACGGCCTCCTCGGCGGCCGACCCGGCCGACGAGGCACCGGACGACAACGCCGACGGCGACGACTCGCGCTCCGGCTTGCCCGACGTGCAGTGGCCGGCGTTGCCCGGGCCCACGTCGTCGGATCCGAGTTGGGTCACCCTGCAGCAGTCGCCGCTCTACACGGTGGAGCTTCCGGGGCTCACCGGCTGCCCGCCGCCGCAGCGAGCTCGCTCCATCACGGATCTCGAAGAGCAGGGGGAGGGGCAACTGGAGTGCATCCAGCGCGCCTGGCGGCCGGTCCTCACCCAGCTGGGCCTTCCGGACCACGAGATCCCGGTGTACTACTACAGCGGCGACAGCGTGGACACCCAATGCGGGCACGTCTCAGCGCCCGCGCTCTACTGCTCTTTCGGGGGCGGCGCGATCTACATCGGCGAGGGAACGCTGAACGGTTCCGCGTGGCACGATTTCGCCGTCAAGGACATGACCGGGCACGAGTACGTCCATCACCTGCAGGCGATCAGCGGCATGTTCGAGGCCGAGTACCGGCTGAATCAGGGCAACGAGGGCATCCGGCGCTCCGAACTGCAGGCCACCTGCGGTGGCTTCGCGATGATCGCCAACGACGATTCCTTCACGATGACCCCTGAGATCTACGGCACGTTCGAGCCGTTCCTGCGCGCCGTCATCGAGGACGGCATCCACGGGTCGAAGGATTCGGTGGCTTACTGGGGCCTGCGTGGGCTCCACTCCACGGACTTGGGCAACTGCAACACGTGGACGTCGCCATCGGAGGACGTTGACTAGGCGCGGCTAGCCGGCCTGCTCGGCGAAGATCCCGATCACGGGGTTCCACTCGTCCACACGACGCTCGGCGATCAGCCCGGCCGTGTGGAAGGGGTCGTCGTCGAGCAACGCTTCGATGGCATCGGAGGAGTCGGCTCGCATGAGCAGCAGGGCCGACGGCGGCTGCGACCCGACGAGCGGCCCGCTCGCC
>DYZF01000166.1 GCA_020741375.1 Tessaracoccus flavescens | reverse complement strand
CCAGCTGCGCGAAGCCAGTTGACGAGCCGGCTGAGGTCCGAATCGAGGACGAAGCCCTGCGCGTTCTGCGCGTTGGCGGCGTCGCTGACGGTCACGACGATCCCTGGCCCGGTCACCGGACCGCCACCGATCGCGTGCTCCAACGACGCCAACTCCTGACGCTGAGCCGGGTCGCCCAGCGCGGATTCCGTCAGGGAGCGCACCTCGGCGTCGAGTTCCGTCACTTGATCACTCAGCGCAGCTTGCCGCTCCCGGGCCCCGGCAACACGTTCTAGGAGCTCAGCGCGCTGGGCGGCGGCGTCGCCAGCGCCTCGGGTGGTTTGCAGGCCCGCAACGGTGAGGACGATCACGACGAGCGCGACCGCGAGCGCCAACACGCCGGGTGTGTTCCGCTTGCTCGCCGTCGTGGCGTACTCGGGTTCCAGCGCCTGCGTCTGAAGGTCCGTCAACAGGCTCATGCTGGCGTCAGGGCGCCTCAACTTGCCTCCTATTGAGCCGAACGAGCTCACGAACATATAGCCCGCCGGCGCTCCAGTAGGCAACCGCGCCCACGATGCCGAGCACCCAGCCGAGGTAGTGCGCCCACACCCACCCGAGGGACGTGGGTGCGCCGATCAGGATCAGCGGCAACGCCATGAGCAGCAGCATCGTGGCCGCCTTGCCCACCATGTTGACCGGGAGCGCCACGAGCCCGTGACGCTTCTTGAGACTGGGCACGAGCAGCGTGAGCATGACGTCGCGCGCCAGCAGGATCGCAACGAACCACCACGGCACGATGCCGCGCACGAGCAGCATGATCACTGTGGAGAGGATGTAGAGCCGGTCAGCGACCGGGTCTAGTTTCGCGCCCAAGGGGCTGCGCTGCTTCAGCCGTCGGGCGAGGTAGCCGTCGAACCAGTCGGTGGCCGCGAAGGCAGCCAGCATGATGACCGCCGCCAGATCGTGGCCGGCCCAGATCAGCCAGCAGAACAGCGGGATCGCGAGCAGGCGGATGAACGACAAGACGTTGGGCAGCGTGAAAACCGCTGTGGTGTCGAACTCCTGCTCCACAGGCGGCGTGATCTGCACCCCTTCAGCCTAGCCGCGCTCGTAAGCGGCCAAGACCTGCGGGCCCACGACATCCCAGGTGAAGGCACGGGCGGTCTCACGAGCGAGCCCCCTCACGGGCGGCTTCGACAACGCCATCCGGAGGGCAGCGATGGCTCCGGGCGTGTCGTGGGGATCGAACCAGGTGACCAAACGGTCGTCGTCGACGACGTCGCGGAAGGCCGGCAACGAACTGGCGACCACGCTGCACCCGTGCGCCAGTGCCTCGACGAGGACCATTCCGAACGACTCGCCGTACAGGTTGGGCGCCACCAGCACGGCCGACGCAGCGAGCACCTCACTCAGCGTCGCATCGGAGACCTGTCCCAGTTCCTTGATCCGAGGGTGCCCGGTGCGCCCGGGTCCCGCGGCCACGAAGTCGACCTCTGGGAACTCGTCGGCCAACGCACAGAACGTCGAATACCCCTTGCGCGGCTCATCCAGCCGCCCGACGAACGCCACCTGCATCCGACGTCGCGCCGCGACCGACACCGGATCGGGCATGGCGATGGCGTTGGGAATGATCAGCAGCTCCACCCCAGTGACCGCCCGCGCAGTTGAGGCGGCGGCGTTCGACACCGCCACGCTGGTGCGGCGGGGCAAAGCCGACGCCCGCACCCGCAGGACCGGCGCGAAACGGCCCGGTTCGAAGTGGGCGTGATGGGTCACCACCAATCGGCCGCGTCCGGCTCGCGCCGTCGCGTAGGCGAGGCCTGGAGTCAGCGGTTCGTGCACGTGCACGATGTCGGCGCCCGCTAAAGCGGCGACGGCGCGTCGGGTCTGGGCCGGTGACAGGGCCAGTTGCGCGACCGACCCGTTGAACGCCAGGGGTGTGGCGCGACCCAGAAGAAGCGTGTCCGGAGCCGGCCTCCCGGTGCCTGGTGCGATGACGAGCGCCCGCTGCCCCTGCTCACGCAGCCAGCCGGCCAATCCCGTGACGTGGCGAGCAACGCCGCCAGGCGTGTCCAGCGAGTACGGACACACCAGTGCGATCCTCACCTGAAGGCCTTCCGCAGCATGAGCCACGATTCCGGGTGGCGACGCACGGCGTCGGCGAAGACCTCCGCCACACCCGCCATGCGGGCGGCCGTGTCTGCGCCGTCGATGGGGTCGGAGACTTCGAGGACCAAGTGGTCGCCGTCGAAGTGCGTCGTGGCGACGCGCAGGTCCGCCCCGGTGCGCAGCGCGAGCAGGGCGGGCCCTGCAGGTACGGGCAGCCGTTCCTGGCTGTGGGGCCACGGCACGTCGATGCCGCGGGAGCTGAGGTCGCGGTCGGCCAACAAGCACACCATCCGCCGGGCGGCGACGTCGTCGGCCAAGCGCTTCATCAGGTCCGGTTGATCCACCGGGTAGATGGTCATCCCCATGCCCTCCCGGGCGGCGGAAAAGCGCTCATAAAGCCCCTTCGGGAGGCGCTCTGCGACGCTCACCACCTTCACGCCGACGCGTGCGCACCAGGCGCCGGCGAAATCCCACGACCCCATGTGCGGCAAGGCCATGACGAGCCCGGGCCCGGCGAGCGACTCGTGCAGCTTCGCCTCATCCTCCGGTGTGATCCGAACGACGCTCAACACCTCGTCGTCGCTCCACCTGGCCAGGCTCAGCGACCACAGGTTGTTGCGCATCCAGTTCTCGACGAGTCGGCGCCGAGACGTCGCCGTCGGGACTACTCCGGTGGCGCGCTCGATGCTGTCGGCCCACGCGTCCACGGCAGGCAGCTTGAACCGGCTCACCACTGGCGAGGCGAGCCGCGCGAAGGCGTCGCCGAGGCGCCGCGGAACCCTGCCCCCGACAGCCCACGTGACGGCGACGAGGTCCACGCCTAGCCCTGCCACGCCTCGGCGAGCGCGGCGCGGGCTTCACCGAGCAGTTGCGGCAACGCGCGGGTCTGCCCGATCACAGGGAGGAAGTTTGAATCCCCGGCCCAGCGCGGCACGACATGCTGGTGCAGGTGGGCAGCGATCCCGGCGCCGGCGACGTCGCCCTGGTTCATCCCGAGGTTGAATCCGTGCGGCTTTGAGACCCGGCGGATCACCCGCATCGCCTGCTGCGTGAACTCGGCCAGCTCGCGGGTCTCATCGACCGTGAGGTCGGTGTAATCGCTGACGTGCCGGTACGGGCACACCAGCAGGTGGCCCGGCGAATAGGGGAACAGGTTCATCACCACGAAGCAGTGCTCGCCGCGGGCGACGATGAGCCCGTCATCGTCGGAGCGTTGGGGTGAGGCGCAGAAGGGGCACTCGCCCGTCTTCTCCGGCTTGCCCTCACCTTGGATGTAGACCATCCGGTGCGGGGTCCACAGACGCTGAAACGCGTCTGGGACCCCGGCCAGAGAGGTGCTGTCCTCCACGTCAGGCATCGGCGCTGGGCGTGGCGTTCGAGCGTGAGCGGACGAACTCGACGATCTCGCGCACCGCGTCGGCCGCGGGGACGCCGTTGCGCTGCGAGCCGTCGCGGAAGCGGAAGGAGACCGAGCCGTTGTCGCGGTCTTCGCCGCCGGCGATCAGCATGAACGGCGCCTTCGTCTTCTGCGCATTGCGGATCTTCTTGCCGAACCGATCGTCCGACGCGTCGAGTTCCACGCGAATTCCCTCGGCGCGCAGCTGGTCCAGCACGCCGCCCAGATACTCGTCGAACTCACCCGCAACCGGGATGCCCAGCACCTGAACCGGAGCCAGCCATGCCGGGAACGCGCCCGCGTAGTGCTCAGTGAGCACCGCGAAAAAGCGCTCGATGGAGCCGAACAGTGCACGGTGGATCATGACCGGACGCTGGCGAGTGCCGTCGGCCGCCTGATACTCGAGCTCGAACCGCTCAGGCAGGTTGAAATCGAGCTGAATCGTCGACATCTGCCAGGTGCGGCCGATCGCATCCTTGGCCTGAACGGAGATCTTCGGACCGTAGAACGCGGCACCGCCGGGATCGGCAACCAGCTCGAGGCCAGACGCAGTAGCGACCTCGCGCAAGGTTTCGGTGGCTTCCTCCCACGTCTTGTCATCACCGACAAACTTCTCCGGGTTCTTGGTGGACAACTCAAGGTAAAAATCGTCGAGGCCGTAATCCTTCAGCAGGTCCAGCACGAACTGCAGCAGCGTGGTCAGCTCGTCGCGCATCTGCTCGCGGGTGCAATAGATGTGTGCATCATCCTGCGTGAACCCGCGGGCACGGGTGAGGCCGTGCACGACGCCCGACTTCTCGTTGCGGTACACGGTGCCGAACTCGAACAGTCGCAGCGGAAGCTCACGGTAGGAGCGTCCGCGCGCCGCGAAGATCAGGTTGTGCATCGGGCAGTTCATCGGCTTCATGTAGTAGTCGGCGCCCTGCTTGGTGACGTTCCCGTCCGCGTCGCGCTCCTCGTCCATATGCATGGGCGGGTACATGCCGTCGGCGTACCAATCGAGGTGACCCGACAGCTCGTACAGCTTCGCCTTGGTGAGGTGCGGGGTGTTGACGAACTCATACCCTGCGGCAACGTGCTGACGGCGCGAGTAGTCCTCCATCTCCATGCGGATCAGACCACCCTTCGGGTGGAACACAGCCAGACCTGAGCCGATCTCGTCGGGGAACGAGAACAGGTCCAGCTCCGTACCGAGCCGACGGTGGTCGCGGAGTGCAGCCTGTTCGATGCGATCCTGGTAGGCCTTGAGCTCTTCCTTGGACGGCCACGCGGTGCCATAGACGCGCTGCAGGCCCGCGTTGCGCTGATCGCCGCGCCAGTATGCGGCCGACGACTTGGTGAGCGCCCAGCCGTTGCCGAGGTAGCCGGTGTGCGGCACGTGCGGGCCGCGGCATAGATCCGTCCAGGCGACGGAGCCGTCGCGGCGCACGTTGTCGTACATGGTGAGCTGGCCGGCGCCCACTTCGACGGAGGAACCGTCGTCGGCTGACGCGCTGCCCTTGTCGGTGATCAGCTCGAGCTTGAACGGCTCGTCGGCGAGTTCGACGCGGGCGTCGTCGTCGCTGATCT
>DYZF01000165.1 GCA_020741375.1 Tessaracoccus flavescens | reverse complement strand
TCGGCGCCGAGCGCCACGAGCGTCTCGATGAGCACCGCGGTCTGCACCGTCATGTGCAGCGAGCCGGCGATGCGGGCGCCCTTCAGCGGCTGCGAGTCCGCGTAGCGCCGGCGCATAGCCATGAGCCCGGGCATTTCGTGCTCGGCGAGGGTGATCTCTTTGCGGCCGAACTCGGCCAGGGTGATGTCTGCTACGCGGTAATCCACGCGGCCACTCTAGCGGGCGGCGATGTGCGCCAGCGCCAGATCGTAGCCGCCGACGCCGCAGCCGACGATGACGCCCTTGGCTCCCGCAGAGAGGACACTGTGGTGGCGGAACTCCTCGCGGGCGTACACGTTGGAGATGTGCACCTCGACGTAGTTCACCAGCGCGGCCGCGTCGGCGACGGCGTAGGAGTAGTGGGTCCACGCGCCGGCGTTGATGACCACCCACGCGTCGGCGTCGGCCGCCTCGTGCAGCCACTCGATCATCTGGCCCTCGTGGTCGGTTTGGCGGACGTCGACGTCGAGCCCCAAGCCCTCACCGGTCGCGGCGACATGCTCGGCCAGCTGCGCGTAGGTGACGGCGCCGTACACCTCCGGCTGCCGGGTGCCCAGGCGCCCAAGATTGGGGCCGTTGAGGACGAAGACCTTAGTCATCGCACATTCCAATCTCGAGGTATTGCGCGCCGTAGAGCCCGCGCTGCAGGAGGGTGACGTAACGCTCCACATCGCTGCCCCCGAATTCGGAGTCGCCGGAACTGAGGCGCGCTACCCGCACGCCGACCGATTCGGCCAGCGAGTTCAGCTCCTCGGCAACCGTGCGCAGCTGATCGGTGAGCTTGTCGTCGTCGAGGAGGACAAGCATCGGCTGCACGTCGCCCTCGCCGTCGAAGGGATCCGCGAAGGGGTCGCGGCGCTCGACGGCGGCGAGCAGCGTCATCAGCTCCGACGCGTCAGCGGCGAGCGCCGGGCGGCCACAGGCGCGGCGCACTGCCTCGGCGATGCGGCGGCTGGCGCGGGCGGCCAGGACGGTGCCGCCCCAGATGAGCGGCAACCGATCCGCCATCTGCAGGGCTAGGTCTTTACCGGGGTTCACCGAGAGGTCGCGGCTCGGCCCGCAGGCCTCGGCGACGAGGTCTGCTGCGTCGGCGATGTGCTCGGCGCGGATCTCGGGGCCGAGCCCCAACTCCCCCAGCACGGCCAACACCGCGACCGCTGACGCCGTCGGATCGTTCTCAGCGGTGGGGATCAGCGACGTGGTGCTGGACTTCGCGGCGTTGGCCAGCACCGAATCCTCGGGGGCGGCGATGACGATCGTGGCGCCACGACGGGCCGCCTCCGCGGTGCACTGCACCACCCATTCGGGGGCGTCGTAATCTCCCATGACGACGGCGAGATCCAGCGGGCCCACCCAGGCGGGCAGTCCGGGGCCGGGCCACGCCATGAACGGCACGGGGCAGGCTGGTTCCAGCACGGCGCGCAGGAGCCGGGCCTCGGAGCCCAGCGCCAGCACGCCCCGAGGGCGGTCGGCGCGCTCGAGGTGGCCGACGGGTTCGGTCAGGGCCGCGCGGCGGATGCGCGCGCCGACGGTGGCCAGCCAGCGCAGGCCCTCATGGGATTCGAGCGACGGCGACTCGAGCCGGGAGTCGTCGAAGACCTTCGCGGTCACAGCGTGCTGCGCGCTTGGTCGATCAGCAGGACGGGGATGTTGTCCTTGACCGGGTAAGCAAGCCCGCACGCCTGGTTGGTGCACACGAGCTCATGCGCGTCGTAATCGACGGCGAACTTCGAGTGGCATGCGGGGCATGCGGCGATCGCCAGAAACTCCGCCGAGAGCTGCATCGTGTCGTCTGCCATGGTTCCTCCTGTGTTCACCGGTGTGGTCAACGATAGTCGCTAGCCACGGACGAGGTTCAGCACCTCGTCGCGCAGGGCCGCCATCGTGTCGTCGTCGCCGGCCTCGACGTTGAGCCGCAGCAACGGCTCGGTGTTGGAGGGCCGCAGGTTGATCCACCAGCCCTCCTCGCGGTTGCGGACGGTGAGGCCGTCGCCCAGATCTGCCTCGCCGCGGCCGTCGAATGCCGCGGCCACGCGATCGATGCACGCCTGGGCGTTGTCGACGGTGGAGTTGATCTCGCCGGAGCGGGCGTAGCCGTCGTACACGGCCGCGAGCGCGCTGAGCGGCTGCTCGGACTCCCGCAGCATCTCGATGACGTGAAGGGCGGCCAGCATGCCGGTGTCGGCAGACCAGAAGTCGCGGAAGTAGTAGTGGGCGGAGTGCTCCCCGCCGAAGACCGCGCCGGTCTCCGCCATGAGCGCCTTGACGTGCGTGTGGCCCACCTTCGACGTGGCGATGGTGCCGCCGTGCTGCTCCACGGCCTCGGCTACGCACCACGAGGTGATGGTGTTGGTGACGATCGTGGAGCCGGGATGCTTTTCCAGCTCGGCGACGGCGATCATGGCGGTCACCACAGACGGATCGACGACGTTTCCCCGCTCGTCGATGATGAAGCAGCGGTCTGCGTCGCCGTCGAAGACGAGCCCCAGATCGGCTTCCTCCTCCACGACGGCGCGCTGGGCGTCGACGAGGTTCTCCGGCTCCAGCGGGTTCGCGGGATGGTTCGGGAAGGTTCCGTCGAGCTCCAAGTAGAGGCCGACGATGTCCAGCACCCGGCCCGCCAGCGCGGTCAGTGCGGTGTGTCCGGCCATGCCGTTGCCGGCGTCGACCACGACGGTCAGCTCGCGCTCGGCGCGCTGCGGCACCAGTTCGTCGAGTTTGTCGGCGTAGGCCTCGAGCGAATCGAGCTCGCGGTAGTCGCCGGTCACCTCGGCGCCCAGAGAGACGCCGTCGGCGAGATCGCGGAGCTTCGCCATGAAGTCGGCAGGCACCGGCTTGGCGTCAGCGAGGCAGAACTTGATGCCGTTGTAGTTCGACGGGTTGTGGCTGGCGGTGAATTGGACCCCCGGCAACGACAGCCAGCCGGAGGCGAACCAGAGTTGATCGGTGGAGCTCAGCCCCAGATCGATGACGTCGGCGCCGGCGCGACGGGCGCCGTCGGCGAAGGCCCAGGAGAGCTCGCGGCCGAGGATGCGCATGTCGCGGCCCAACACGAATTCGGTGGCTCCCGTCAGCTCGACGAAGGCGGCGCCGAGGACTCTGGCGCCTGCGGCATCCCATTCGGGCTGGTCGCCGGTGACGACGCCGCGAATGTCGTTGGCCTTGAAAATGTCGTGGTGGAGCACCGCCCAAGGATAGCGGCAGGGATGCCGGTTAGCCGGTGACGAGGCGCAGGTGCCCGCCGCGGCCCACCTCGGGAGGCTCGGGGGCAGGCGGCGCCTGCTCAACCGGGGGCTCGGCGGCGAGGCCGATGGCTCGCACCGCGTCGGCCAGGGCCATGAGGTCGTCGGGCGTGCCCTGCTGCGCGGGTGGGGTGGCGCCGTCGAGCGGCAACCGGATGACGGCCCATCCCTTGGGCACAGAAGTGCGCTCCGCGTGGCGCAGGCACAGATCGTACGAGCCGGGCTCGGGCGCCAGGGCGAGGGGGCCGAGGACGGCCGTCGAATCTGAGTACGCGTAGGTCATCGTCGCGACGGCAGGGGCGACACACGCGGTACGGGAACAGCTACGCACAACGGCGACGGTAACTCATCGACGGCTATCGTTGGCGCATGCCACGCAGACGAGACCGACATGGCCGCGGAATCCGCGGCCCGCTGGCCACCCCGAACCCGCTGACCGGTCGGAAGGTGCCGCTGAGCCGGCCGTCGCGCGTGGACTTCTTCAACGATTGCGTCACCAGCGCCATGGCCGACATCGCGGCCGTCTCCCCCGACGCGCTCAACGGCATCGTCGTCGGCGTCGAGGACGTGCCGCATCTGAAGGTGGCGTGGTCCGGCGACCGCGTCCCCCTCTCCGCCGCGCTCGAACCCACCAGGGGGCGCAAGGCGCAGATCGTCATCTTCGAACGCCCCTTGGAGCACCGCGCCTCCTC
>DYZF01000164.1 GCA_020741375.1 Tessaracoccus flavescens | reverse complement strand
CGGCGAGGACCTCTGCCGTGGTCTCCTCCACGATGCGATCGGCCAGCGGGTAGAGGTGAGGCTGGTGCGCGCCGAGGCGATCACCCACGCTGGAGTTGCCCGTGAGGGCACCGATCTCCACGTGCGGGTGCTGCAACAGCAGGCGCAGCACCTCACCACCGGCGTAACCAGTGCATCCGGCGACAGCTACTCGATAGGTCATGGAGATGAGTATTCCATAGAATAAATAACTATTCACATCTGTGTCCGCCGCTACGCTTGTGCTGTTGCGCGCCGAACGGCTCGCCGAGGAAGGAGGCCCCATGAGCGCACTTCGTTCAGCGGCGAGCCTCGTCCTCCTACTCGCCGCTGTGGCCATGGCGCTGGTCGGCGTGGGGTCGCACTGGCTCGACCGCGCAGCGCGAACGCCTGAGCCGGTGCGCGAGTTCGTGGGCACCGTCACGCGCGATGACGCGATCATTCAGGCGGTGGCCACACAGATGGAGGCCAGTGCGTTCGAAGCCATCCCAGACCTGGCCGATCTCATCCCGGGGCTTCGCACCGAGCTGGAATCGGCCCTGCGTCAGGGCATCGATCTGGCTCTGTCCGACGCGGACCTCAACCGGGCGTGGTACGCAGCCGTCGACCAAGCGCGAGCGGACACCGTAGCCGGGCTCGACGCCATGCGTGATCATCACGGATCCGCACCCTTGGTGAGCTTCCCGCTCACTCCGTTCATCGAGTTGGGCGAGGCGAAGCTCTTCGAGCTGTCCGACCCGCGGATTCATCCCTATCTCGACCAGATCCAGCTCCCCCGCGACGCGGCAGTTCCGTTGGGGGTCCTGCCCGCGCAGCCGGCGCATTGGGCTGCTGAAGCGCTCGGTATCTCGAGTCAGTGGCGCTGGTACTTCGGGGTCGCGGGCATCCTCGCGGTCGTCGGGCTTCTCGTGGGATCGCGGCGTGGCCGATGGGTGGCCCTCCTGCTCGCCGCCGGCGCAGGGATCGTGGCCATCGCCACCGCGCGGCTGTTCACCGAGAATGCCGGGACCATCTCCCCTGGCTCCGGCGTGGCGGCCACGCTCCGAGCACGGATCATCGACGGCGTGACCGAATCCCTGAATCAGGCGCTGATGACGGCCTTCTGGGCTGGCATCGCGATCCTCGTCGTCGCGGGCATCGGCCTCATGCTGGCGGCGGCTGCATCGCGTGCACACCGGCGATCAGCACGCTGAGTCCCCACTCGAAATCGGCCGCCGCGGCGTCGGCGTCGAAGCCGTCGATCAGGCCCAGCTGGGCCATCTGCGCACGGGTCTGCTCCTCCATGACATGGCCGACGATGAAGTGCAGGAACGCGCTCATGGTCGCTGCCGGGTGGGGGCTTCCCGCCGTCGCCAGGATCTCTCGGCCATCGCCGGTCGGATCGATACTTCCCAACCCGAAGGCGTGCGCCGATGCCACCAGTTCGGCGGCGTCGCGGTGGGCCAAGAGGGCGGCGCGCAGGCGTCGCGCCCAGCCGCGGAGGAACTCGTCGAGGTCGCTGTGATCCGAGGCCTGCAGTGCGGTGGCGACGATGTCGTCGGCGATGGCGGCCAGCAGTGATTGCTTGTTGGGCACGTGGTAGTAGAGCGCCCCGGCTTGCACACCGAGCGAGTCGGCCACCCGCCTCATGGACAAATCGCCCAGCCCGTACGTGTCGAGGATCTGCAGCCCCGCGTCGACGATGGCGGCTTTGGTGAGTGCCATCAGAGTTTCTTCTCGAACCAGCCGGACGCGGCGACGGGGAGATAGCCCAGCTCGCGGTTGATCCGGAGCATGTACTGGTTCTCGGAGGCGTTGCCGGTCACGAGCCGCCGCAGCGTGGGCCACCGCCGCGCGGCGGCTACATGGTTGGCAGTCTTCAGCAGCATCCCGAGGCCGTGGCCCCGGTGAGCGCGCAGGACGATGGTCTCCCACTGATCCGCAGCCTCCGGCTTGCCGGGCTCCCTCACGATGCGCGTGCAGCCGACCAGCTCTCCGCTGGGCACGTGCACCGCCGCGGTTACCACGGTGAGGACGCCGGCGGCGGCGTAGGTGGTGTCGGAGAGCTCGATGCGGGTGGCGTCGAACTCCTCCTCTTCCAGCTCAGCCCCACCGGTGGGAATGTCGGTGCTCATGGCGCGTTGCAGCCGCGCTGTGGGCTCGAGCCATTCCTGAGGAGTGAGGTCGCTCCATTGGATCAGCTCGTAGGTTGACGGCGTGCGTTCCCGTGCCGCCGCTGCGGGGCCGACGAGGTCGTCGGGCAGCGTGAGCACCGACATGGTGTCGACCTGCATCAAGCGGAAGCCTCGGCTCAGCAGGAACCGGGCAGGCGGCGCCTCTGGGTCGATGACGCCGTCGCCTTCGGAGCCGCGCAGCGTGCGGGTGCCCGTCGGAACGAGGGGCTCGTAGCTCCACGCCTGAAAGTTGGTGCGACCGTCGGCGCGGGCCATGCGCTCAAACTCTTCGTACAGCGCCGCTCCGACGCCTCGGCAGCGGTGGTCGCGGTCGACGGCCA
>DYZF01000163.1 GCA_020741375.1 Tessaracoccus flavescens | reverse complement strand
GTGGCGGATCGCGGGGTGCCGGGACTGGTACTCGAAGTATGAACATCCGTGGCATGTTTCACCCACCGGCAACAAACACGACGCGATCGCCGCGGTCGAACTCGCTCTGGCCGACTACCAAGCCCTGTTCGGGCATCCGTTGGCCGATGCCTGTCCGATCGACCCGGTCACTGGTGAGGTGCTGCCCGTGGTCACGATCGTGACCGATAACGGTGGCCCGTTCCGCTCGATCGACTTCGAGTTGTTCATCACCTCGCACCCCGAGCTGCACCATGTCCGGACTCGGGTCAGAAGCCCTGGGCAGAACGGCTCACGCGAACGCGGGTTCGGCACCCTGAAGTACGAACGCTTGTTCCTCGACGAGATCCCCGACGCGTTGACCCTGGTCGAACGAGCCGAGGACTACCGCGTCGAATACAACACGCAGCGCCCTCACGAAGCTATCGCCTGGAACCGGCCCCTCGACGTCCACCTCGGCCGCGCCAGCGCGGCCATCCCCACCTTTGAACAAGAAGAAATCCTGCCAACTACTTGACGCGGGACAGACGAAGATCCCGATGACATCACCGGCTGCGACGGCGGGGGCCGCGAGGTTAAGATCCCTCGTCGTCTCGCGAAGGCCTACCAGAAGGGCCTCGTGGAGGGCTGAGCTCACACGCACTGATGGGGATTCCTTTGGGAGTCCCCATTTTTGTTGCCCTGAACTGATCGTCGATGTGTGTTGTGGAGCGTGCGGCCTTCTAAGAGGCGCTATAGAAGGGCACACGCTCCACAACCGTGGCGAGCCGCGGGGTTACTTCGGCTCCACTCAACCAGCGACTAGTGCGTGAGCCAGGCGGTGGTGGCCGCGGGGAGGAGGCCGTCCTCGAGCGGCGCGCTCGACAGGACGATCTCGCCCTCGGGAAGTGCGAGCGGCGCGCCGGTGAAGTTGGCGATGCACACCCATCCGCCGGGTCGCTCGAAGCCGAGCACGCCCTCTGGGGTCTCAAGCCAGTGCAGCGAAGCGTCGCCCTGCAACTCGTGCCGGAGCGCCAGCGCCCGCCGGTACATCTCCAACGTGGAGCCCCAGACGTCGTCCTGCAGATCCGCGGCGAACGCCCCGAACCAGTCTGGTTGCGGTAGGTGGGACGCGCCCGATCCGAATCCGAACGACGGCGCATCCGCCACCCATGGGATCGGCACACGGCAGCCGT
Source organism: Tessaracoccus flavescens (assembly GCA_020741375.1). Classification (GTDB taxonomy): domain Bacteria; phylum Actinomycetota; class Actinomycetes; order Propionibacteriales; family Propionibacteriaceae; genus Arachnia; species Arachnia flavescens_A. The sequence continues at coordinate 9,550 of DYZF01000163.1, read as the reverse complement.
CGCGGCCGGGATCCACGCCGGGGCTGCGGAAGAACGTAGGATCCTGCCGTTGCGAGTCCTCGATTTCGAGCACCTCGGGCAGGCCCAACTCCTCGCCTTGATAGATGTATGTAGACCCAGGCAGTGCCAGCAGCACCATCGTGGCGGCACGCGCCCGGCGCAGCCCGAGCACCGCATCCGAAGCCGGTTCGGCGCCGCCGGTCAGCTTCCACACGCGGGAGTCATCCTCCGGCTCGTTACCCGTGGGGGAGATCGCGTACCGCGAGGCATGACGCACCACGTCGTGGTTCGAAAGCACCCAGGTCGACGTGGAGCCCACCTCCGCGGCGATCGTGAGGTTCTTCGAGATGCTCTCGCGGAACGCCGCCGCATCATATGGTGCTTTCAGCAAGTCGAAGTTGAAGGCCTGCCCCAGCATTTGCGGCCAGAGGTACGTGCGGCGTCGCTCGGGAGTCAGCCAGGCCTCGGCCACGGCCATGCGCGGCGGATCGTACTCATCGAACACCTCGCGCCAGCCGGCGTAGATCTCGTTCAGTGCGGGTAGGCCGTGTAAGCGGTGATGGCCGAGATCCGGGACCGCATCAAGTTCAGCCTGGGAGGGCAGCGGCTCGGTCATGTCCTTCGCCAACAGGTCCGCCACATCCACGCGGAAGCCGTCGACCCCGCGATCAGACCAAAAACGCAGGGTCTCGAGGAACTCGGCGCGCACGTCGGGGTGGTCCCAGTTGAAGTCCGGTTGTTCGACGGCGAACTGGTGCAGATAGAACTGCCCATCACCCACGGGCTCCCACGCAGAGCCACCAAACACTGACCGCCAGTCCGTGGGTGGCTCGGACTTGTCCGGGCCGAGGCCATCGCGGAACACGTAGCGCTCCCGCTCGGGAGAGCCGGGGCCCGCCGCCAGTGCCTCTTGGAAGAAGCGGTGCCGGTTCGAGGAGTGGTTCGGGACGATGTCCACGATGACCCGAATCCCTGCGAGGTGCAGCGTGGCGATCATCTCGTCGAATTGTGCGAGCGTGCCGATCTTGGGGTCAACGTCCCGGTAGTCGTCCACGTCGTAGCCACCGTCGGCCAGGGCCGAGGGGTAGAAGGGGGAGAGCCAGACGGCGTCCACCCCCAGTGCCTTCAGGTACGGTACCCGGGAGGTGATTCCGGGCAGGTCGCCAATCCCGTCCCCATTCGAGTCCGCAAAACTGCGGGGGTAGATCTGGTAGACGACCGCCTGACGCCACCAATCGGCGTCGGGCTCGAGAACTCGGTTGACCATGAGACTCCTTCAGTGAGAATCGTGTGCCCCACCCAGGATTTGGGCGGGGCACACCGTTTGTAGTGGGTTACTTGATCGAACCTCGCGTGACGCCGGAGATGACCCAGCGTTGGGCGAAGATATAGACCAGCAGGAGCGGCGCCATCGCCATCAGGTACGAGGCGAAGGAGACCGTGTGATCGATGTTGTACTGCCCTTGGAAGATCGACTGCGCCAGGACGAGTGTTCGATCGGACGGGTCCGTGAGCACCACCAACGGCATGATGTAGTCGTTCCAGGCCCACACGCAGGTGAGGATCCCCACGGTGGCGTTCATCGGTGCGAGCAGTGGGAAGATGACCTTCCAGAACACGCGCCAGGTCGAGGCGCCATCCACGCGGGCGGCCTCCTCAAGTTCCAAGGGAATCGAGCGGACGTACGCCGTGTAGATGAACGAGTTCATCGAGATGCCGAAGATCGTGTAGAGGATGATCATGCCCCACTTGTTATCGAGCCCGAATGCTGCGGTCTGCTTCACGAGCGGCAGCATGATGATCGGGAACGGGATGAACATGGCCGAAAGGAAGTAGAAGAACGCTCCTTTGAAGAACGGCCGGTGCATGTTGCGGGCGAGTGCCCACGAGACGATCGAGCTCGTGAGGATCGTGAAGATCACCGTGAGCACCGTGATGATGCCGGTGTTCGCCAGCGTGGTGGGATAGTCTGCCGCCGTCCAGGCCTCGGAGAAGTTCGCCCAGCGTACCTCGGTTGGCCATTCGAAACCGCTGCCGCCGAGGAGTTGATCGGGTGTCTTGAGGGCGACGACGACGGCGAGGTACAGCGGGATCAGAACCGTCAGTGAGGCCACAGCTATGAAGGCTGTGGCCCACCAGTTGATCCGGTGCAGGCCGGGCCGGTGTTTCTTCGTCTGTGCGGGTGCCGCCGCGGGCGTGTTAGCTGTTGTTGCACTCATCAGAAGTCCGAATCCTTAGAAGCCATGCCCCTGAACTGCAGCAGAGACAGGACCGTGATCACGATGAAGAAGACCACGGCGTTCGCGGTCTGGTAGGCGAACTCGCCACCGGTGAGACCACCACGCTGGATCAGCATGGTGACCGATTCAGTGGAGGTGCCCGGGCCGCCGTTCGTGAGGGCCACGATCGGGTCGAACACTTGCAGGAAGCCCTTGACGCTCAGCACCACGTTGATCGTGAAGTATGCCCAAATCATGGGAAACGTGATCGAGCGGAACTGCTGCCAGACACTCGCGCCGTCGAGCGAGGCGGCTTCGTACAACTCCTCCGGAATGGTCTGCAGACCCGCGAGGTAGAGGATGATCGCGAAGGCACAGGACTGCCAAACAGCCAGAATCACGATCGCCGTCCACGCCCAGGTCTGGTTCGTGAGGATGTTGTCCGCGAAGAGCGGGATCCCCGAGAGCAGCTTGGGCAATGAGGTGCCGAAAATGAACTTGAAGACGTACCCAATGACGAGCATCGCGAGCACGTATGGAATGAAGAACACGCCGCGGAAGAAGTTCCGGAACTTGATCTTCGCATTCAGTGCCAGCGCGATCACGAGCGATAGTGCGTTCGTCAGGATGGTCGCCACGATCGCGAACAGGAACGAGAACCCGTAGGCACTGAGAACACGGCTGTCGCGGAAGAGGTTGATGTAGTTGGCGAAGCCCACCATCTTGTAGTCGCCGAACCCGGCGTAGTTGGTGAAGCTGTAGAAGATGCCGGTGAGCACCGGGAATGTGTGGAAGATGGCGAAGAGCACCACCATCGGCACAACGATCCAGTAGTAGGTGCGCGTCTGGCTCTTGTCTTTTGCACGCGGCGCGGCCGCTTCAGTTACTGCAGACATCTCTTCTCCTCCCTAGCGGATCGTCCGCGCGGCGACCTTGGCCCACTCGCTATCGAGGCGGGCCATCGCGCTGGCTGGGTTGCGGTCCATGAGGCCTCCGGCAACGATCGAGTCGAGCGGTATACCTGCGGGAACCTGGTGGTCAATGAAGCCGGCGATCTTGCCGTCGTCGAAGAATGGCTTGACGTCCTGAAGCGCGGGCTCGTCGCTCCACTCGGCGCCCTCCACGGAGGGGATCATGTTCTGTGACTTAGCGAATGCTTGAATCACGTCAGGCTGGAAGAGGTACTCGACGAAGCGAAGTGCCTCCTCTTTGTGCGGGGTGTCGTTCGCGATCAGGACCGCCACGTCGACACCGGAGACGAGCAGACGATCGTCAGGGTTCTCTGGGACGGGGTAGGGGAAGATTCCCGCGTCGATGTCCGGGTTCACCTGCTTGATCGGGTTCAGCGCCCAGACACCTTGCATGTACATCGCGACCTCGCCGCGCGCGAACGCCGCATTGCCGTCGTCGTAGTTGCGGCCCCTGTAGCCGTCCTGTGCGTACGAGTACAGGGTGGCCTGCTTCTCGGCGATATCGGCAAAGTCCCTCGAGAATGAGCGTGCCGAACTCGCGCTCACATCGGAGCCGATCTTGCGCATCTCATCGAAGAATCCGTCCTTCGCCGGGTACGCGCCCATCCCGTTGAACGAGGGAAGCACGGTCCAGGAGTCGGCGAGCGTGCCGTAGAACGGTGTGATTCCGGCGTCTACAAGGGCGTCACAGACGGCGATCAGTTCGTCCCAGGTGGTGGGAACCTCGAGGCCCTGCTCCTCGAAGATCGCCTTGTTGTAGATGATGCCATTGGCGTTGTTGACGTAGCCGAGGGCGTTCACCTCGCCATCGTGGCTACCGAGCGCCATGATGATCTCTTGCACCGCGGGGTTGATCGTCTGAAGCACTGGTTCGTTGGTGAAGTCGTAGAAGACGCCCGCATCGAGTAGTGGGCCGAGCTTGCCGCCGGCGTTCAGCGTGACCACATCCGGGGTGCGGCCCTTGACAAGGAGCGTTCGGATCGCGGTATCGGCATCGGGTTGCTGGTTCTGGATGACCTTGATGTCCGGGTTATCCGCCTCGAAGTCGTCAATGATCCGCTCAAAGTCCTGTAGCGCCTCGCCCTTGAACTGGAAGAAGTTCAGCTCAGTCACGTTCGCAGCGCTCTCACCTCCTCCACATGCGGCGAGAGCGGATGTTGCCAGCGCGGCTGCCGTGAGTACGGCCGCGGCTGCGCGCCTTCCGCGTTGTTGTTTGTGGCGTTGAATCATTCCGATGTGCCTCCTTGCGTGGGGGGATTGAGGTCAGGCACCTATTGCCTGGGAGACGGTGTATGAGAACGTCTCGGGGCGGATGCCCCGAGGGTTGGATGACGGCCGTGCCTCATCGCACGAACAGGTGACATATTTCTACCGCGGAACTAACTGCGCCGTCAATACCTAGTTTTCGGCTGACAGAACCGGATGTTATGTGCAAATATGAAACAAAGGAGGATGGTGGATGTACGACAGCGGAGTCGAACTCGTGCGAGAGGTGCTCGTACGGGGCCCGATCGCACGCAGCCAACTCGCGGCCAACCTTGGGCTCTCTCCTTCCAGCCTGACGCGCATCACCCGGCCATTCACCGAACGCGGTCTACTCGTGGAACGCGACGAGACCCGTGACGGTTTGATGGGGCGGCCCACTCGCCCGCTGGAGATCTCCGCCGAGGTTGGGGTCGTCGTCGGCGTGAAGCTCACGGGGGATCTCGCTCAGTTGGTGCTCTCCGATACGGGCGCAAATGAACTTGCACGTGCGCAGGCAGCACTCGATAGCACCGCCCCAGTGGTGGTCGCAACGCAGCTTTCTTCCCTCATCCGGGACCTCGCAGCGCGAGGATCACGACTGCCGCTACTCGGCGTGGGAGTCTGCCTCGGCGGGGCTGTCTCAGAAGATGGCGTGGTACATCGAGCACCCTTCCTCGGTTGGCGGAACGTGCCTTTTGCGGAGCAACTCGAGGCGCAACTTGCGCTACCGGTGGTGCTAGAGAACGACGTCGTGGCGCTGACCGAGGCGGAGTACCTCCTCGGGCGAGCGCGTGGCATTTCCAACTTCGCAATGCTTACGATCGGCGCCGGCATCGGCTACGGGCTCGTGATGCACGGCCAGGTGGTGCGTTCGGTGGACGCAGGGCTCGGACTCGCGTCGCATATCCCGCTCGATCCCACAGGACCTCTTTGTGCCGATGGCCACCGCGGCTGTGCTCAGGCGATGCTTTCCTCTGAGAGTATGTGCGCGCAGGCGAGCATGGCACTGGGGCGGCCGGTGGATTATCAGGAGTTGCTGAAGCTCGCGGTTGCGGGTCAGGAGCCCGCCGAGACGATTGTTGCGGCGGCCGCCGTTGCACTTGGCCGCTTGATCGCGCTCACCGCGAACCTCACGATGCACCCCACGGTGGTGCTCGGCGGGGAGGGGATCGGGCTCTGGACCGCCGCCGAGCAGACCATCTGCGAGACCGCACGCGAGCTACGGGACCCTGATGCCCAGCCGCTCGATATCCGTGTGGACCCCTCCGGATTCGAAGCATGGGCACGTGGCGCCGCCGCAGTGGCCATTGAACGTTCCCTGACCCGCCTTGCCGATTGACGAGGAGTTGCTATGCCCGAACTGCCCATCACCCTGCACCTGAACCGTGGTGGAACCTCCGCAGTGCTGCACGTTACCGCCGACGGCGTCCCCCACCTCGCGCATTGGGGAGAGAGTCTCGGTGAGCTGAGCGAGGAGCAGCTCGATGCCCTTGTGGCGGCGCAGATTCCTCCCGTTGTCTCCGGAAGCGCGGACATGCCACCCACCATGGCTCTCGTGCCGCTACAGAGCGACGGCTGGCTGGGAACGCCGGGACTCGTCGGTTCGCGCCGGGGGCGTGGTCTCTTCCCCGCCTTCCGTCCGGTGGCTGTGCGCGCTGAGGACGACGCAATCGCCGTCGACCTCCACGATGACGAGGCGGAGCTTGATCTCACCCTCGAACTCGAACTCACGGATGCGGGGCTGCTGCGCTGCCGTGCCATCCTGACCAACGCGGGGGAGGGCGGTTATGACCTTGAGTCGCTGGTGCTGGCACTGCCAACCCCCGCCGCTGAGACCCGCGTGATCGATCAGACGGGACGGCACCTGCGCGAGAGGGACATCCAGACGCACGAGTTCACGATCGGTAGCCACGAGCGCACCGTGCGCGTTGCGCGTGCACACTCGGCCTCGGCGATCCACGGCACCTGCGCGGAGGGAGCGGGTTGGCGCAGCGGGCTTGTGCATTACATCCACGTGGCCTGGTCCGGCAACATCGTGAGCAAGGCGGAGCGGGACACGCTCGGTTTTCAAGGTCTGCTCGGCGGCGAGCTTCTCTACCCGGGCGAGATCACGCTCGACCACGGCGAGAGCTATGAAACGCCATGGATCATCGCCACGTGGGGCGACGGCCTCGACGCCGCCGCGGCCCGAATCCACGCCTACATCCGCGGCTTCGCGAACTACCCAGCGACTCTGCGCCCGGTCACGCTGAATGCCTGGGAGGCGGTCTACTTCGACCACTCGCTGCCACGCTTGCTGAAGATTGTGGACGCGGCCGCGGCGATCGGGGTCGAACGCTTCGTGCTCGACGACGGCTGGTTTGGTTCGCGCCGCGATGACACCTCGGGCCTCGGCGACTGGGTGATCTCGCCGGAAGTGTGGCCGGATGGCATCACCCCGCTCGCCGACGCGGTGCATGCCCACGGCATGCAGTTCGGGTTGTGGGTGGAACCCGAGATGATCAACCCCGATTCGGATGCGGCGCGCGCCCACCCCGAGTGGATCTTGAGCCCGGCCACGCACCAGCCGCGCCTTGCCCGGCACCAGCAGGTGATTGACCTGACGAACCCCGAAGCCTTCGAACACGTGCGCTCCCAGCTCATTGCGGTGCTCGATTCGACGCCGATCGACTACCTCAAGTGGGACTTCAACCGCGATCTCTATGAGGCTGTCTCCCCGCGCACGGGCCTGCCCGCCTATCACGCGCAAACTCACGCCGCCTATGCGCTGATCGACGCGCTGCTCGAGCACCAGCCCGGGCTCGAGATCGAGTCCTGCGCAGGAGGTGGCGGCCGCGTGGACCTGGAGATCATGAGGCGCACGGTTCGCGTGTGGGGTTCGGACTGCATCGACCCGCTCGAGCGCAAGCTGATCGAGGCGGGCACGGCGCTGCTGCTTCCGCCCGAACTCGTGGGCTCGCACGTTGCCTCGCCCACCTCGCACACCACCGGCCGCACGCAGGAGCTCGGGTTCCGCGCCTCGAACGCGCTGTTCTCGCACATGGGCATCGAGTGGGACCTCACGAAGGCCTCCGAGGCGGACCGCGCCGAACTCGGCGCATGGGTGGCACTCCACAAGCGGCTCCGGCCGTTCCTGCATTCGGGCACCACGGTGCACGCCGATCACCCGGACCGCTCCTGGTGGGTGCACGGCGTCGTGGGCGAGGATCGTGCGATTTACGCACTTACCCGCATGGCGACGGGTGCCGTGCGCCCCACCCCGCCGCTCTGCCTGCCGGGTCTCGATCCGGACACCGTCTATCTCGTCCGCGAGCTCCTGCCCGACGGCGTCGCCTCACCCGCGTCCGGGCACCACTTCCCGATGGTGCCCTGGTGGGAGAACGGGCTGACGCTTACCGGGCGCGCGCTCGCCACGGCGGGCCTACGCTTCCCGGACCTGAACCCCGAGCAGACGATCCTGCTCGAGGCTCGCGTCGTCGGCTGAGAGCCGCGCGGAGCCGAAACGAGGCGCTCGTTTCTACTGCGTGCTGTGCCGCTGCTGGGCGCTGAGATCAGCGAATCGAGGCGATGAAGCGATCGAAGGCGGCTTGGCCTTTGGGTGTGCGCGCGTAGACGCCGGCATGCTCGAGAACCTTCGCGAAGACCTCTCCCACCTCGCGCTCAATCACGCTCATCGCGTTCTCGGCGGTCACCTCTGTGGCGAATCCCTCGGCCCAGTCGGCGTGGGATTCGGTCAGCGGGTTCGCACGCAGATCCGCGCCGCTCACGAGCGCATCCGCAACCGCGGCGAGCTCCTCCTTCAGGCGCGCCGGCAGCACCGCCAGACCCATCACCTCGATGAGGCCGATGTTCTCCTTCTTGATGTGGTGTAGCTCGGCGTGCGGGTGATAGAGCCCCATCGGGTGCTCCTCGACCTTGTTCACCGCGCCCACGCTCACCTCTGCCGCGGCGGATGCTGAGTTCACCACCGACTCGGTGACCGACTCCGTGACAGGTGAGAAGACCGCTTACCGCCATCATCGCCCCACTGCCCGACGGCGTGACCGGTGACTGCCTGCCAGGCACCCCCAAGGACGGATGCCGAATCCTCAAGCTCGAGTACACCGGCACCGGGACCGCGACCCGCCTATCGAAGATCTCTGCCCAGGTCAACACCGACGCCGACCGTGTGTTGTCGACCTACACCTACACCTCCGGACGCCTCACGGGACAAACCGATAGCATCACCGGGCTGACCACCAACTACACATGGACCGGAATCGACCCCCAGCCGAAGCTCGCCTCAATCACCCCACCCGGGCAGTCCTCCTACTCCTACACTTACGCTGCGGATGGGAAACTGTCCAAAGTCACCCGCCCGGTGCCCGCAACCGCTGGCGGCGGAACAGCGCAGCTGGCAGCGATCATTTACAACGGCGCCCCCACCGGCATCGGCGGCCTGGACCTGACCCAGTTCGCGGCCTACAACCTGCCCCGGACGGCAACCACGTCATTTGCGGTGTTCGGGCCGGACGCGCCGATCACCTCGACCCCTGCCGCTTCGGCCGAGGCGTGGAAACGCGCTGACGTGTGGCTCACCGACGCGGAGGGCTACACCATCCACGAAGCCCGCTACGGCGCAGGGGACTGGCAGATGACCGCGAACATCTATGACGCCTCCGATAACGTGATCGAGGCATGGGACACCCGCGCCACTGCTGCCATCCGCAACGGTGACTACACGGACATCGCCTCAGCAGCAACGTCTACTAAGTACAACGAGACCGATATCAAGTCTGCCGACGGAACAACGGTGCTGGTGCCCGCACGCACCCGGTCGCAGGTGGACGCGTGGTTCGACTCACTCCTGACCCCGCTCGAGGGGCAGTGGCCGGAGGGTCGGCACCATCACGGCTTCGACGACGACGTGTGGTTCGTCGACGCGCATCCGTTCACCCCGCGGCACGCCGTCACGCGCGGCGCCTTCACGACGGTGCACTTGTGGGTGTTCTCCCAAGTGGGGCCGCACTTCGGAGCCGGGCATCCGGCGCTGAGCGCCTTCCCCCGTCATCTGCTGGAACTGGCTCGCGCGTGGAGCCCGGACGCCGATCGCGCCGTGTGGCTGCAGGAGGTGGG
>DYZF01000162.1 GCA_020741375.1 Tessaracoccus flavescens | reverse complement strand
CCGGTGGCGACGTGGCGCGCCTGCTCCCGCTCGGTCAGGCCGCCCGGCTCGGGCTCAACCCTCTCAACCCGGGCGAGGAAGTACGTCTCGTGCTGGATCAGGATCCGGTCGGAGTAGCCGTGCGTGACGGTCCGCGTCGCAACGGGTCCGAGCAGTTCCGCCGGGTTGACGACGATCCCGGACTCCTCGGCCAACTCCCGGGCCGCGGCCTCGCGCTCGGTCTCACCGTCGTCGATCCCGCCGCCGGGCGTCTGCCAGAAGCGTGAGCCGGGGATGAAGGGGTCGCGGTCGCCTTGGAGGAGCACCTCATCGCCGGCGAGGACGACCACCCGCGCCCCACGACGGCGCTTGCGCGGCCTGTCAGCGGTGCTCGCGGGCATGGGCCACCTCGTCGTCGATGAGATCGCGCCAGCTGGCGACGAGCTCGGAATCGACGTAGGCCTTGAAGGAGCCGCCCGGGCGCGCGGGCGAGCCGATGTGGAAGGCGCGCACGCCGGCCCGGACGAGCCACGGAACGTGCTCCGCTTTCAGCCCGCCGCCCGCCATGATCAGCTTGGCCGCGTCCGGATCGTTCTTGGCGCGGCGGAGCAGATCGTCGAGGCCCTGCTCGACGCCGCGGGCCGAGCCAGCCGTCAGAACCTGATCGATGCGCGGCAGCGTCTTGACGTCCTCCCACGCCTCGTTGATGTCGAGGCAGTGATCGATGGCGCGGTGGAAGGTCCACTTGAAGGTGCCGTCGCCGACGAGTTCCCCCACCACTTCTTTGTCGATGCGGTTGAGCCCGTTGAGGTAGCCGAGCACCACACCGTCGGCTCCGGCGTCGAGGTAGGCGGCGATGAGGCCGCGCAGCCTGGTGGCCTCGCCGCCGTCGGTACCGAACCCTGCCCGCAGCCGCACCATGGGGCGCAGGTGGATGGAGGTGGAGCGGCGAACCTTCTCCACCACACGGGGCTCGGGCGACAGGCCGTCGTCGTCCATCGTGCCCACCAATTCGATGCGGTCGGCCCCGCCCGCTTCAGCGCGTTCGGCGTCGGCCGCATGGAGTGCGATGACCTCCAGCAGACTCATGTGCCGATTGTGCACTGCCCGCCTCCGTGCGGGGTGCTGCCCCGCCGGTGACTGGGTAGAGTGTCCCGGTGCAATTGCCCCCGATCACAGCGCCCACCGGCGACGACGCCGCCGAATGGTTCGATTTCCTCGTCACCCAGCAGGAGATCACCTACCGCGGAGTGGTGCGCCCGGATTTCGCCGAGGTTCAGGGCCAGTACCGCGACGACTGGGTGGCGGGCTTCGAGGAGTCGTTCGCGATCCCCGGCACGGACGTCTACCGCGTGGCGAAGTCCGACGGCAGGATCGTGGGCCTCGCGTCCGCCGTCGACGGCCCGCAGCAGTGGGAAGTTGATCTCGGCCTGGTTCCCCCGCCGGCGAACCGAGAGTTGGCGCGGCTCTACGTCCATCCGGACTTCCACGGAACCGGACTGGCGCACGCGCTGTTCGACGCCGTCGACGACGGCCGCGACCTGTACCTGTGGCTGATCTCCGGCAACGCACGCGCTGAGGCGTTCTATCGACGTCGCGGCTTCGAATCGCTGGATGAGTCGTTCAACTCCGGCCCCAGTTGGGGCGGCGCCGCGATGCACCGCATGGTCCGCCGTCGCTCCTGAGCGGCTTGGGCGTCGCCCGGCTGGGGTTTGAGCAGTTTCTGCAACTCAACGAACCAAAACGCCACTGCGTGGCTGGTTTCGGGTTTGAGTTGCAGAAACTGCTCAAACCTCAGTAGCGACCAGGATCACCTCAACGCCTGCCGCCCGTAAGCCCGCGACAACGTCGGCCGGGGCATCACTGGTCGTCACGAGGACCGACAGATCCTCGGCCTGCGCGAACGAGAAGGCGGACGAGCGCCCGAGCTTGGCGCCCGACGACACCATGATCGTGCGAGACGCCGACGCGAACCCCGCACGCTTGACCGCGGCATCGGCATAGGTCTCTGACGTCAGCCCGTGGTCGAGGGACGCGCCACACGCACCAACGATGAAGGTATCCGCCCGGAATTGGCCGATTGCCGCCAGCACTCCCGCGCTGTTGAGGGCGAGGGTGTCGCGTTCGACAGGCCCCTCGGGCAGGATCACCTCAGCTTGACCACCAGTCAGGGCCAAGGCCGTATGCAGCGAAAGGGGAAGCGCGGTGATCGGCCGCGGCGCGAGCGCTTCAGCCGCGGCCAGGCACGTCGTGCCATTGTCGATGACGATGGATTCGCCGTCGCCGATGAGATCGGCCACGACAGCGCCCAGCGCCTGCTTCGTCGGGCGGTCGCTCGCGAGCCGAGTGCCGAAGGGGATTCTCGCCCCGCGCACCGCGCGATCCGCCCCGCCATGGACTCGCTGGAGGAGGCCCTGCTCGGCCAACTCGCCGAGGTCGCGGCGAATCGTGATCGCCGATGCCCCCGTCAGCTCCTGAAGTTGACTGACGCTCATGCGGCCGGAACGTCGCACAGCACCCGTGATCGTTTTGAGCCTGATTGATCGCTGCATGTGATCACTTTAGTTCGTACGGTCACTCGCATGAGTTCCTTCCCTCGTCTTGGCGTCTCGCTGATGTTTCTCA
>DYZF01000161.1 GCA_020741375.1 Tessaracoccus flavescens | reverse complement strand
CGCCGCGTCATCGGCCCACCCTCAACTGGGCGCTGACCGCCTCCAGGGCGTCGATGGCGCGCTCGCGGTCGTCGTCGGTGAGTTCGTGCGTGGAGAACATGGCTTGGCGATAGAGGTCGCCGAGCCCACGGATGGAACGCTCATCAACTCCCCCGCGGGCGAGGACGTCCACCGTGAACTCCTCCGACGTCTGCGACCTGCGACGGCGAATCCCCGTGTCCGCGGCCAGCGATTCCAACCGTCGCCAACACTCCACCACCGCCTCGTCGACGGCGATACCGCGGCGCAGCGAGGCGATGGCTTCCTCAACCGTCTCCGCAACCTCGTCCTCGTCAAGATCCACGATCTCGACGGCGTCACCGCTGGGCGCGACCGCCCGGTGCCGCTCGGTGCTGATCCGCGTCTCCCACAGTCGGCGCACGAACCACGCAATGGCCGCGACGATCAGGATGACGATGGCTAGGCGGATGAGGTCTGGCAGCCAGTCGGGCAGATTGAACGGCTCGATCTCCGGCAATGGCTCTTCAGACTGCGGCGGGTCCGACGGCGGCGCCACCGACGACGTCTGGATGGGCTCCGTGGGCACCAGCACCGGGGGCGCCTCGACCACTTCGACGAACGGGGGTCGCGGCAGGAAAGCCAGCACCGTCGTGAGGACGAGCAGCAAGACGGCTCCAACAACGACGGATACCGCGCGGCGGGGGCGCTGCGTCGCGGAGTCGGCCATTCGGCGAGTCTAGCGGCCCGCCTCACCCCGGCCCCTCAACGGGGCCGGGCGGTTGGGGCGAGGCTCAGGTGAGCGGCAGGGTGGTGACGCAGGTGGCGCCGTCGGCATCCGAGGAGAACGGGCTGACCGCCTTCTTGCCATCCCTCGTCACCTCGATGGTTCCCGCGACATCCTTGGGGATCCAGAACCCGACGAACCCGTTGGCGTAGGTGGTGGCGTCCTCGTCGACGAGCACCTCGCCGTCGTCGGTGGTGATGATGACGTGCACGTCGGTGTCAGCCAGCTCGCCGCGGCAGGTGCCGACGTTGTGGAAGTAGCACTCGTGGGTGGAGGTTTCGTACGGGGCGAGCGAGATGTAGAACTCGTCGCCGTCGATCGGCACAGTCTCCTCGACGGTGCCGTCGGTGAGGACGATCTGGTCGTAGCGGACCGATCCCATGATCGGCAGGGGGCGCTGCGACGGAACCTGATCGAGGGCCTCGACGATCTCGCGGCCAGACTTCCCCTCCATTCCCAACGCCTGGACGAGGGAGTCGTCGGCGACGGAGGTCGCGGCGGACGACGTGGTGGGGGCGGTGCTTGGCGTGGTCCGCGTCGAGCAGGCGGTGAGGGCTCCGAGGGGCAGGAGCGGAAGGAGGATGATGGCTGCGAGCCGACGATTCACGGTTACCTCCGGGGGGTATAGAAGTGATGCGACCAAGAGTGCCACCGCATCCCACGAGATCAAGGGGCGGGGTCGGTTAATTCCGCGGCGCGTGGGAACGATAGGGAACAATGGCTTCATGCGACCCATCCAGCAGCTCATCACCGAAGAGTTCGGCGTCAAGCCCACCATCGACCCGGCGGTCGAAGTGGAGCAGCGCGTCCAGTTCCTGGCCGATTACCTCGCCGCCACGCACACCAAGGGATTCGTGCTGGGTATCTCGGGCGGCGTCGATTCCACGCTGGCGGGCCGGCTAGCGCAGATGGCCGTGGAGCGGGTGCGGGCCGACGGCGGCGACGCCACTTTCGTCGCGATGCGACTCCCCTACCGGGTCCAGCAGGACGAGAGCGATGCGCAGGCGGCGATGGATTTCGTCGCGGCCGACCGCGAGGTGACATTCAACATCGGCGACGCCGTCGACGCGTTCGAAGCCCAGTACGACGAATCCATGGGCGCCGAGATCACCGATTTCAACAAGGGCAACGTCAAAGCCCGCCTCCGCATGGTGGCGCAGTACGCCGTCGGCGGCGACCACGGCCTGCTCGTCATCGGCACCGACCACGGCGCCGAATCCGTCATGGGGTTCTTCACCAAGTTCGGCGACGGCGGCGCCGACATCCTGCCGCTGTTCGGCCTGAACAAGCGCCAGAACCGGCAACTGCTGCAGCACTTGGGCGCGCCGGAGCGTCTGTGGGCGAAGGTGCCCACGGCCGACCTGCTCGACGACAAGGCGGGACAGCCCGACGAGGTGGAGTTGGGCCTCAAGTACGACGACATCGACGACTACCTCGAGGGTCGCGACGTGCCGGAGGCGGCCGCGGAGCGGATCGAGCAGGTGTGGTGGAGGTCGCGCCACAAGCGCACCGTCCCGGTGACGATCCACGACTCTTGGTGGCGCGATTCCTACCCCAGCTGATCTACCAGCCGACTCCCTTGGGACCGGGCGACGCGGACTCTTCGCCGTCGTTGAACGGCTCGGCTCCCCCGGGCCAGGCGTGAGCTTCGCGGCCTGACAGCCAGCGGTACCCGGTCGGGAGCTTCCGCGATTCGCGTTCGATGCCGCGCACATCCGGCGCCGCGTCGGACGCCACCAGCAGGAGGTTGCCGAACCGCTTCCCCTTCGCCACCACCGGCTCCATGCCGATGAGCAGCCTCGGCCACCGCTCCGCAAGGCCGGCGGCGAGGCGCTTGGCCCAATCGAACGGCGCGCGGTCGGTGACGTTGAAGATCACGACGGCCTCCTCCCGCAGCACGCGGCGGATGTCGTCGAGGCATTCGCGGGTGACAAGGTCGCCGGGCACTTGGGCGCCGTCGAAGGCATCGACGATGATCACGTCGGCCCACTCCGTCGACATGGCCGCCAGCCCAGCGCGACCGTCGACGTCGCGCACCTTGATCCCGGAGCGCGGGGGCAGCGGAATCTTGCGCCGCACCTCGTTCGTCAGCGCCACGTCGGGCTCGCAGACCACCTGCGCGGTCGCGGGGCGGCGCCACTCCACCCAGCGCGGAATGCTCATGCCCGCCCCGCCGATGTGCACGAGCCGCAGGCGCCGCTCGGCGGGCGCGTCCAGGACGGTGTGGTCGAGCACCATCGCCACGTGCTGCACGTACTCGAAGGCCAGGAAGTCTGGCCGCGCCGGGTCCACCCACGACTGCTGGGTGAGCCCGAAGCGCACCCAGAACGCGCCTTTGACTTGAGAATCGGGCTCCAAACGGTCGTTCATCCTGCCGAGCCTAGCCAGCAAACGTCTGGGAAAATTGCCGCTCGACGGGGTGTCTCAGACCACTTTTCGCTGATTTCCCAATCGAGAGGGGAAAAACCCTAGAGTCAGCCCATGGCCCGACTTCGCCGCGTTAGCGCTCGTCAACCCGGCTTTGCCCGCGTCAAGCGGGGCACCGGATTCAGCTATGTGGACGCGGACGGCGACGTCCTGCCGAAGGACGAGGTGGAGCGCATCAAATCGCTCGCCATCCCGCCGGCGTGGACCGACGTGTGGGTCTGCCCGTACCCCAACGGCCATCTGCAGGCCGTCGGCACCGACGACGCCGGCCGCCGGCAGTACCTCTACCACCCGGATTGGCGCAAGCGCCGCGACCGCTCCAAGTTCGAGCGCGTCACGCAAGCCGCGGAGATGCTGCCAACCGCTCGACGGCGGATCACGAAGGATCTGCGCCTCGACGGCATGCCGCTGGAGCGCGCCGCCGCGACAGCCGTCCGCCTCCTCGACGTCGGCTACTTCCGCATCGGCAACGACGCCTACACCGACGCCCACGGCTCGTTCGGCCTCACCACACTCGAGCGCCAGCACGTCCGCAGCCGCCGCGGCGAGTTGGTGTTCTCCTTCGTCGGTAAGTCCGGCATCAGCCACACCATCGCGGTGGACGACAAGGACGCCATCGCGTCGCTCGACGTCATGCGCAAGCGTCGCGCCGACGGCGACCGCCTCCTCGCGTACCGCGACGGCTCCACGTGGCGCGATCTCAGCTCCGCCGACGTCAACGCCTACCTGTCAGACCTGTTCGGCGGGAATCTGACCGCCAAGGATTTCCGCACCTGGCACGCCACCGTCATCGCCGCGGAGGTGCTCGCCACCACCGACGAGCCGGGCGACAGCGGCGCGTCGCGGAAGCGTGCGATCAAGCAGGCGACGACGGAGGTCGCGGCCTACCTGGGCAACACCCCCACCATCGCCCGCAACTCCTACATCGATCCGCGGATCCTCGACGCGTACGAGTCGGGCTCCACGATCGGCGAGGCGGCGACGAAGCGGTACTCGTCTGCGCAGGCTCGGCAGACCGGGCTCGAGGCGGGCGTGCTGTCGCTGCTCGGGTGACCCGCTCCAAACCCGCCCTCACCTGCGCGTTTCCACTGCGCTCTGGTGGTGGCTACTTGAGGACGACATCGCCGCGGCGGCCGGGAAGGCCTCCACGAAGGCGGTGGGCGTGGTGGTCGACGACGCGGCCGTGACCCCCCGGTACGTGTGCACGGCTTCACCCCGGACCGCGAGCTGCCGGTGATCTGGAAGATCGCCAAGGGATCCATCCGCAACAAGCTGCTCTTCATCCTGCCGGTCATCCTCCTGCTCAGCCAGTTCCTGCCCTGGTGGTGGTGGCCATCGGCATCACGGCGCTGGTGTACGGGGCGGTCGCGCTGATCGTGAAGATGGACGACGTCGGGCTGCGGCTGGCCGCGAACCCGCCGACGAGCCGCCTCGGCGAGGGCCTGGTCAAGGCGATGCCGATCGTGATGAAGGTGCTGTCGACGGTGGGGATCGCGGCCATGCTGTGGGTGGGTGGCCACATCCTCCTGGTGGGCATCAACGACCTGGGCTGGCCGGTCATCTACGACTTCGTTCACCACTGGGAGGTGCTGGCCGCCGAGGCGGCGGGCGGCTTCGTCGGCTGGTTGGTGAACACGCTCGCCTCCGCGGTGCTCGGCCTGGTGGCCGGCGCGATCGCCGTGGCGATCATGCACGTGATCCCGCGGAAGAAGAAGGTCGCGGCGCACTGACCTTCCAGCAGCCAGCGGGTAGGGGTCAGCGGTTGGGGCGGCCTCCGCCGCCGCCCATCCCACCCATGCCTCCGGCGGTCGCGGTGCCCGCGGTCGCCGTCGTGGCCCGGCCGTCGACGGTGACGGTGTACTCCTGGCCGCTGCTGACCGCCTCGCCGGAGTAGACCACGTTGGAGAAGGCCTTCGCGGCGGTGAACTCGGCCAGCACCGAGGAGCCGTTGCCGATCTGGATCGTGGAGCCCGCAGAGCCCGACACCGTCGCCTGCACCCATCCCTGGGCCGAGTCCGCGTCCGGCGTGTCGGCCATGCCGGAGGAGCCCACCGCGATGAGCGTGCCGCCGCTGACGGTGAAGGTGCCGTTGACGTCCAGCGCCCCGTTGCCGTCGTTCAGGGGGCCGTTGACGATCACGGTGCCGCCGGTGATCTCGGCGTTGCCGTTGGAGTCGAACCCGTCGCCGCCGGCGTCGATGGTGAGTGTGCCTCCGGTGACCAGGGCCAGGCCGTCGATGGCGTCCATCCCCCCGCCCGGACCGCCGCCCATCTGCCTGGGGTCTGCGGCGGCGTCGGTGGACGTGGCCGTGGCGGCTGCCGACACGTTGAGCCCGTCGTCCTCCGCGGTCACGTCGACGGTGCCGCCGGTGACGGCGATGTACTGCGCCTCCAGCCCCTCGTAGGAGCGGGTCACGGTGATCTCGCCGTCGCCGATGACGAGGCTGAGCTCTGCGTGGAGGCCGTCGTCAGCGGCGTCGACGGTGATGGCTCCCCCCGAGACGATCAGGTCGGTGGCGGCGTCGAAGCCGTCGGTGCCCGCGGCGAGGGCGAGCGTGCCGCCGGAGATGTCGATGAATCCGGAGTCGGCCTCGGTGTCGTTGGTGGACTTCAGCGCGTCCCCGCCCGCCTCGACGGTGACCGTGCCGCCGGTGATGGCGAGGTGATCCTTGCCACGGATACCGTCGTCGACGGCGGTGACGTCGATCGTGCCGCCGGAGATCACCAGTCCGTCGGTGCCGGCAATGCCGTCGAGGTTGTTGCCGGTGACGCTCAGCGCCCCCTCGCCTCCGATGGTCAGATCCGCCGTGGAGTAGAGGGCGGCGCTGGGTGCCTCATCGGAGGTGTCCGAGTAGGTGGCGGCATCCGTGAGCGAGTTGCTGGTGCCGTCGGCCAGGACGACGACGGCCTCCCCGGCGTCGGCGAACGTGAGGGCCGGGCCGGTGCCGGAGGTGATCGCGGCGCCGGAGAGGACGAGCTTCACCTCGTCGTCGGAGGCCGAGTCCACCACCACCTGGCCGTCGAGGGAGCCGGTGAGCACGTAGGTGCCGCCGGCGGTGACGGTGACGGTGTCGCCGTCGACGGTGACGCCTGCGCCGTCGACGGTCGCGGTGCTGCCGCTGAGCGTGATCGTGGTGGCGGACGCCTCGTCCCACGACGTGTCGGCGGCGTCGGGGGTGGCGTTGGCGGCCCGGGCGGTGTCGACTGTCAGGGCGGCGCCGTCGACGGTGGTCGCGGCGGTGACGGTCGCCGAGGTGGTGTCCGTGGTCGCGGTCGAGGAGGAGGTGGTCCCGGCGGCGGCCGTCGACTCGACGCCGGTGGCGCCGCAGCCCACAAGCAACGCGCCGACGGCGAGCGAGGACAGGGTGGCGAGAATCTTCTTGGGGGTCATGGTCATGTCTCCATCGGTTCGGTTGGTCGATCTGGGGGTGTTTCTGCTTGTCAGGTTGCGCTTCTTAGGCTTCGAGGCCGCTTCGCGGCACCCCTTCGAGAACCTCAGGGCG
>DYZF01000160.1 GCA_020741375.1 Tessaracoccus flavescens | reverse complement strand
GCAGCAACAACACGTCGTCGTACGTCAGGCCGAGCGCCGCGAACGGGCCGGGCACCCCCGCACCGTTGAGTTCCTCAGTCACAGTGGATAATCCCTCTCGTCCAGCAGCCACAACGAGGCCCCAGTCTACGCCGACCCCAGCAGGGCGACGAACCGACAATCTCACGCGGGGCAGGCATCGACGAGTGGCACGCCAGGCACCAACCGGCCCCACTCCTCCGCTGTGATGGGATCCCCGACGGCGTCACACAAATCTGTGGCGGCCTGCTCAACATCGAGGGGCCACGCGTAGGCGCCGGCGGTGTCTGTGATGAAGACGATCTCCTCGTCATAGAACTGGAGGGCGGAGATGGCGCCCGCACCCGGCCGCAGCAGTGCCTCGACGGCGAAATCGTCGCCTTCGGTGCGCCAGACGTAGATGCGCCCATCCAAGAACCCTGCGGCCATCAGCTTCCCGTCCGGGGTGACAGCCAAGGCAGAGACGCCCGACGAGAGTTCTATCTGCGCGTCGTCGAGCGACGGGCTCGCGGGGTTGGTGGCGTCGATCCTGATCAGCGTGCCGGCGTCAGTGCCCACCGTGATGTGCCCGTCTGCTGTCCACACCAACTCGATAGCGGCGCCTCGGCGCGGCAGTTCCACCTGGCCGACAACCACCGGCTGACCGGTGTCCAGATCGTGGATGACGAGCCTGCGCGAGTCCACACTCATCGCGGCGAGCAAAGGCTGCTCCGGGTGCCACCCCAGCGCCAGGGTGGACCATGCCTCGACCCGTGCTACGCGGCTCCACTCCAGCCCCGCGCGACGGATCACGGTCACGTAGTCGCGTCCAGATTCGGCGTACACGGCCAGGTTCTCCGGCCCTGCTTCGAGCGCCGACGCGTTGCTCTCAGCGACCTGCGACCAGACGGGCGGCGCGTCTTCGGGGCCTTCCGCATCCCACGAAGCAAGTCGGCCGGAAGCGGTGGGTAGAGACACCACATGGTCTGACACGATGGCGTGACCGAAGCCCGAGCCGGCGTCTTCAACGAAGGCCACGGTGTGCTCCTCGCTGCCGTCGATGTGGTGAACAACGGCGCGGTCCTGCTTGTACTTCACGATGTGCGATCCACTCATCGCGGTGGGCAGATCTGTGGCACTTCCCTCGATCAAGAGGCCCGCGTAGCGACGCGGCCAGAAGAGGGCCGACCCGTCGATGGTTCCGATGGCTAGGTGGTCGCCCGCGATCGCAAGGCCCGTGACGGTGGACCCTTCGCCCACCTCACCGAGAGGCTGACCGTTGTGGTCGAAGACGCCGACGCGCCCGTCCCACGCGCCCACCAGCAGCCTGCGGCCGTCGTAGGCCAAGCCGTGCAGCGTCACTGCGCCGAACTGGATCCGCTCCACGCTGCCAAGGACACCGTCCGCACCGACGCCGATGAGGGCAGCCCGCCCACCTCCAGCGGTGGCCGCCACCGTGGCGCCGTCGGGCGCGAAGGCCGCTGCCGTCACACGGCGCCCCATGTCGTAGGCGTCCAACTGCTCACCAGATGCGCCCCACACCACAACCTCCGCGCCCCGTGACGAGACCACGAGATCCGCGTTGGGATGCGCGGCGAGGCCGTCGACGGCGAGCCCCGAACCGGTGACGATTGGCTCCCCCTCAGCCATCGTGCGCAGATTCACCCGCTGGATTGTGCCGTCGAGCATCCCGAAGAAGGCATAGGTGGGGCCGATGGAGGCTGAGTAACCGACCGCATCGGCTCCGAACTCGCCCAGACGGACTGGATCTGCCGTGACATCCCACACGCTGGCTGTTTGCTGACCCGTCACCGCGACGAGCGTGCGCCCTCTGTGCTGGCCCACCGCGATCCCGAAGAGTTGGCCGTCGCTGGCTTTGAACGTGAACCGAGGCGAGCCCTCGCCCGACGGCGCCCAGCCGGTGACGGTGCCGTCGGCAGCTGCCTTGACCAGCACCGAGTTGGCATCGTCGACGTCCAAACGCACCGTGCCCGGCGCCCCGGTCACCCGGCGAGGGGTCTGCAGCCCTGCCGACTTGAGCACGGCCGCCTGCGCTTCCAGCGTGTCCGCCGTGCGAATCGCAGCCAAGCTGAGCTGTGCCGCCAAGTTGCGGTCTGTGCCGCGCAACTCCTCAGCGATCAGCGCCAGCTGACGCGACTGTGCCTCGGAGCGGGCCTCGTCTGCCGAGCGCTGGAACCGGCGAGACTGACCGACCATCACCAGCGCGACGACCAAGCCGGCCACCGCGAGCAGCGCCAGCACGCTCGTCAGCGCATTGCGCCGTCGGAGCGATCGGACTTCCTTGCGTTGTGCCTGCGTCGTCTCTTCGGCCCTGGCGACGCTGGCGTCGAAGAAGTCTCGTTCGAGGGGGGTGAGGGCGATGCCCGTATCTCGCGCAAAGCGGTCGAAGACCAGCGCCTCGACGGGGATCAGCGCTTGAGGATCCCGGCGGGACTCCTCCCACACTTCCGCGGCCTTACTGATGCGGCGTCGGAACAGCAGCTGCTCGCGCTCCTCCTCCACCCACATGCCCAGCCGAGCCCAGCGGCCGAGCAGGGCGGAGTGGCTGATCATCAGGGAATGCTCGGTGACGGTCAGCAGTCGGGCCCCGAGATATGACTCGACGACGCCCAGCAACTCCTCCGGGACGCTGGCCAGTTCCACCACCCGACGCTCGATGCCGTCGGAATTGACTTGGACCAAAGACAGGAACAGCGACCGAATGCGCTGCTGCTCGTCCGGCGACGCCTCCCCGTACAGACCATCGGCCAAGCGTTCGAGGCCGCCCCAGATGCCGCCCGTGGCGAGGAAATCCTGCACCCCGACCACTTCACCCGTCGTATTCTCCCACGCGCGGAACAGCGCGTTGGACAGCAGCGGCAACACCTGAGCGGAGGGCTCGCCGTAGCGATGAAGATCCCGGATGATGAGCGCAACCAGCGATTCCTCGATCCGGCGGCCGTTCGCCTCGGCCGGCCGAGTCACGATGTCTGCGAACTCGTCGTCGTCGAGGCTGCCCAAGAGCACCGGGCTGGAGAGGGGCCGGCGCAGCTGGTCGTGCTCCAGCACGAACTCGAAGGAATCCGCGACCACCGCGAAGACGGCTGTGACGTTCGACGGCATCGACGCCAGCGCCGCGACCGCGGCCTCCCGCTCCCCCGCCGACAGATTCCGCAACCGCTCAAGATCGTCAACCACGAGAAGGACGGACCCATCCGCTGGCGGCTGCCAGGACGGAAGGTCGTGCACGGCGAGTTGAACCGGCTCGAACTGAGACAGCCGCCCCTGGTGCGAACACTCGCGCCCCACCAAGCCCGCGCGCAGCAGCGACGTCTTGCCGGAACCCGAGAGGCCCACGACGGCGACGAGCTTGGGCAGGGGCCCGCCGTCGGCGCGACGCACCGCAGCGACCAACTCATCGAGGATGCGTTCACGGCCGAAGTAGAGCGGCGCGTCATCTGCCGTGAAGGGCCGAATGCCCGGATACGGGTTGGGGCCGATCTCGCCGCCGCTGCGGAGACGATCCAGCGCGGCGATCCACTCCCCGACCGACTCGTCGTCCACCAGCCGGAGCAGCCGCAGCAAGCCGATGAAGTGATCCTGAAGTTGGGGCGTGGGCAGGTGCCGGCCCTCGAACCACCCCTGCAGCGTGGACGCGGGGAGGTTCGCTTGCCGGGCGACGGCGCGCAAAGAGAGCCCCTGGGCGACGCGCGCCTCGCGCATCGCCGCGATTAGCTCATCGCGCGTGTTCGGAGCCGCCATGCTCATAAGGTAGCGAAGCCCGGTGACATTACGCGGAGCCGGCATCTCCTCCGGACAGACGCAGGCCCCGTCCGGACAGTTCCGAACGGGGCCTGGCGATGATCAGATCAGGTCAGATCAGTCTTCGTTCTCGCGCTTGTCGACGACCAGGGTCTCGGTCGTGAGCAGCAGGGAGGCGATGGAGGCCGCGTTGGCGAGAGCCGAACGGGTGACCTTGACCGGGTCAATGACGCCGTTCTCGATCAGGTTCTGGTACTCGCCGATCTTGGCGTTGTATCCGGAGCCGACTTCCATCTCAGCCACCTTGGTGGTGATGACGTAGCCGGACTCGCCACCGTTCTCGGCGATCCAGCGCAGCGGCTCGACGAGGGCCTTGGCCACCACGTCGACGCCGGCCTTCTCATCACCCGAGAAACCGAGGCCGTCCTTGAGCACTGCACCAGCGTGGATGAGCGCGGAGCCGCCACCGGCGACGATGCCCTCCTCGATGGCCGCACGGGTAGCCGAGACGGCGTCCTCGATGCGGTGCTTCTTCTCCTTGAGCTCCACCTCAGTGGCAGCGCCCACCTTGATCACGCAGACGCCGCCGGCGAGCTTCGCCACCCGCTCCTGCAGCTTCTCGCGGTCCCAGTCGGAATCAGTGCGCTCGATCTCGGCGCGCAGCTGCGCGACGCGACCGGCCACCTCGGAGCTGTCGCCAGCGCCGTCGACGATGGTGGAGTTGTCCTTCGAGACGACGACGCGACGAGCGCGGCCGAGGACCTCGAGGCCGACCTGATCCAGCTTGAGGCCGACTTCGGGGGCGACGACCTGGCCGCCGGTGAGGATGGCGATGTCTTCGAGCATGGCCTTGCGACGGTCACCGAAGGCCGGGGCCTTGACGGCCACGGAGGTGAAGGTGCCGCGTATCTTGTTGACGACGAGGGTCGAAAGGGCTTCGCCGTCGACGTCCTCGGCCACGATGAACAGGGTGCCCTTGGCGCCGATGACCTTCTCCAGCAGCGGGAGGAGATCGTTCATCGAGGAGATCTTGCCGCTGTGGATGAGGATGTAGGGATCCTCCAGCACGGCTTCCATGCGATCAGCGTCGGTGACGAAGTACGGGGACAGGTAGCCCTTGTC
>DYZF01000159.1 GCA_020741375.1 Tessaracoccus flavescens | reverse complement strand
ACCCGGCCCCTGCCCCACCTGACGATGTGAGGACCCCGATGGGCGTTGAACCGGCGACAAAAGCTCCGCGACAGTCGAAGCGCGACTGGTCGCAGATCGCTGGCACGGTGTTGTTCGTGCTGCTGGTGGGCTCGGTGATCTTCGCCGCCGTCCGCCTCAACTACGCCCCCAGTGCGTCGGACAATCCGGACACGCGTCTCAAGAGCGAATACGTGCTCATGATCATCCAGTGCGTCCTGGGCATCGGGCTCCTGTTCCTGCCTGGCCTGCTGCAGAAGCGGTTCTCGATCCGCCTCCCCCAACCGCTGGCCATCGCGTTCTTCGCGTTCCTGTTCTGCGCCATCTACCTCGGCGAGGTGCGCGGCTTCTACTTCCGGATCCCGTTCTGGGACACGATCCTGCACGCGTTCAGCGGCGCGATGCTGGGCGCGCTCGGCCTCAGCCTCGTGGCACTCCTCAACGACACCAAACGCGTCGCGATGCACCTCACGCCGTTCTTCGTCTCGTTCTTCGGGTTCTGCTTCGCCCTGGCGGCCGGCACGGTGTGGGAGATCTACGAGTTCACCGGCGACACCTTCTTCGGCACCAACATGCAGAAGTTCATGACCGATTCAGGCGAACTGCTGGTGGGCCGCGCAGCGCTCTCCGACACCATGAAGGACCTCATCATCGACGGGTTGGCCGCGCTGGCGGTGGTCACCGTCGGCTACTTCGAGATCCGACGCCAATTCGCAGCCGACCGGCTTCCCGAGATCCTCGACGCCGACAACTTCCGACTGTCCGACGACGAGGAAGCCCGCGCTTAGGCGCGCTGCTCGATCAGCTGGCGCAGGGCGTCGGCGTCGTTGGGGATCTCGACGACGTGGCGCGGCAGGTCCTCGATGCCCTCGAAGCGCGCGGGGCGCGGAGGCACCATGCCGATGGCCTCGACGATGGTGTCGGCGAACTTGATGGGCAGCGCCGTCTCCAACACGACGATGGGCCCCGACACCACCTCAGGACGGTCGTCCTCAATGCCGACGGCGCCGGGCGCGGCTCCCCCGGCCAGACCCAACGCGACCTCGACTCCGTCGGCCGTGTGCGGATCCAGCGTGTAGCCGTCGGCCTCGTAGACGCGGCGGATCTGGTGCAGCCGGTCCGCGTGGGTGGAGGTGCCCGAGACGAACCCGAACCGCTCCAGCTGGCCGACGAACTCGGGCGTGTCCGCGAGGCTGAACTCGCCGTCGCGCAGCCCCTCGACGAACAGCTCCCGGACGCGCGCCGCGTCGCGACCGACGAGGTCGTAGATGAAGCGCTCGAAGTTGGATGCCTTCGAGATGTCCATCGACGGCGAACTCGTGGCCAGCGTCTCTGCCGCACCCCGCACCCGGTAATGACCGGTGCGGAAGAACTCCTCCAGCACGTTGTTCTCGTTGGTGGCGACGATGAGTCGGTGGATGGGCAGGCCCATCTGGCGCGCGATGTGCCCGGCGGCGACGTTGCCGAAGTTGCCCGACGGCACGGCAAAGCTGATCGGTTCGCCGTCGGAGACCTGCAGCCACGCGGCGAAGTAGTAGACCACCTGCGCCATGAGCCGCGCCCAGTTGATGGAGTTGACGGCGCCCAGCTTATGGGCGGCCTTGAACTCGGGATCGTTGTTGAGTTCCTTCACCAAATCTTGGCAGTCGTCGAACACGCCGTCGACGGCCACGTTGACGATGGCCGGATCGTCGATGGAGAACATCTGCGCCTGCTGGAACGCCGTCATGCGGCCCTTCGGCGACAGCATGAACACCCTCACCCCAGGCTTGCCGCGCAGGGCGTATTCGGCCGAGGAGCCGGTGTCGCCGGAGGTGGCGCCGACGATGGTGATGGTCTCGCCGCGACGTCCGAGTTCGTACGCGAACAGCTCCCCTAGCAGTTGCATGGCCATGTCCTTGAACGCTGCCGACGGGCCGTTGCTCAGGTGCGCCAGCCACAGGCCGTCGCTCAGCTGCGTCACGGGGACGACCGCCGGATCGGAGAACTTCGCGGGCGAGTAGGCGCGGGTGATGATGCCGCGGAGGTCGTCGTCGGGGATGTCGTCGACGAAGAGGCGGATCACCTCGAACGCGAGCGCCGCGTAACCTTCGTCGGTGAGCAGCGTGCGCCACTGATCCAGCGTCTCGGGTGAGACCGTCGGATAGGTCTCCGGCAGGTACAGCCCGCCGTCGGCCGCGAGCCCCTCGAGCAGGATGTCGCAGAACTGCTTGCCGGGGAGGCCCTGGGTGTCGCGGGTGGAGACGTAGCGCATGGGCGCCATCGTAGTGGGCTAGAACTTGAGGTCGCGGCGCTTGAACAGCCTTGCGGTCACGAGGAACAGCAGCGCGACGACGACGAGGTGGTACAGCATCGAGTCTGGCCGGTCGATGACCACCTGCTGCCCCGTCGGGCTCCAGATGGTGGAGGCGCCCATCAGCATGGCCTCAGCTTGGCGGGTGGGCGAGAGCGCCAAGAGAAGCCGCGGGGTCTGGTAGCCGAGCAGATCGCCCAGCGAGCTGCCGACGAACACCGCCAAGATCAAGGCCCCCGCACCAAACGTGCCGTTCATCATGAACGTGGCCAAGCAGCCGACGACGCCCATGATGAGGCCGTAGAGGACGGCCGCCGCGACGGATCGGAGGAGGCGTTCGTCGGTGCTCAGCTCCGCGAACCCGCGCAGCGCGATGAACCACACCGCCGACACCATCGTCGCCGTCGTGGCGATCAAAGCCATGATGGCGGCCCCCAACAGGCCGCTGGCGAGGGTTCGTGCCAGCAGGAGCGGCACGCGGCGAGGCGTGAAGGTGAGCCGGGTCCAGAGCGCGCCGGATTGGAAATCTGAGCCGACGTAGAACGCGACGATCACCAGCACCAAGAGGGCGGAGACGATGAACAGCGGCTGCAGGCCGCTCTCGATGACCTGATTGAAATCCCACGGGCGGCGCAGGTAATCCTCCGGGTTGCACTCCGGGCACCACGCCCGCGCCTCCACGAACGAGCGCTCACCGTCGAGCTTCTCCGCCTCGCTCAGCGGGCGGGCGCTCTGCATCCACATCATGGGCGACAGCAGCCCCAGCAGGGTCAGGCCGATGAACGCGACCCCTGTCCGCGCCCGGTATCGCAGGCTCGCCAACTCGGCGTTCAGCAGGTTGATCATGCGCTGACCGCCCGACGGCGACCTTGCGCGCCCGTGAGATCCTCGCCCGAGGTGAGCTCGAGGAACACCGATTCCAACGTCTCCTTCTCCTGCGACAGGTGGCTCGGCCACAGCCCCGCCTCACCCAGTTGGCGGGCGATGACGGCGGGGTTGGGCACCTCGCCGTTGCGTCCCTTCACGCGGATGCCGCCCTCGGCGGGCTCGACGCGCCAGCCGACGAAACGCAGCACGTCGGCCGCCTCGACGACGCGGTCGATCCCGACGCGCACGTGCGGCTCGGCGCCGGCGAGGAAGTTGTTCATGGGGCCCTCGGCGATGACGCGGCCCTGGCCGATGATCGACACCGAATCCGCGATCTGTTCGATCTCCGAGAGGATGTGCGACGACACCAGGACGGTCCGGCCGGCGTCGGCCAGCGCGCGCATGGTGGAGCGGATGTCGTGGATGCCAACCGGGTCTAGGCCGTTGGTGGGCTCGTCGAAGATCAGCACCTCGGGGCCCTTCAGCAGGGTGGCGGCGATGGCGAGCCGCTGCTGCATGCCCAGCGAGTATTGGCCGAAGTTGCGGTCGGCGTCGGCCGCCAGGCCCACCTCTAGGAGCACCTCGGTGACGCGGCGTCGGTCCACGCCGATGCTGCGGGCCAGCACGTCGAGGTTGTGCCGGCCGGACATGCGCGGGGCGAAGCGGGGGCTTTCGACGATGGCGCCGACGCGGCCGATGACGTCGGGCAGCTGCGCCGGGATCTCGTGGCCGAGGAGACGCACGTCGCCGGCGTTGGCGTGGACGAGGCCGAGGATGATGCGGATGGTGGTGGTCTTCCCGGAGCCGTTGGGCCCGAGGATGACGTGGACGCCGCCGCGCGGCACCTTGAGGCTGAGGCCACGGAGCACGCGATGGTGGCGGTAGCGCTTGACCAGGCCGTCGATC